>NZ_JBHVDD010000037.1:0-77456 GCF_042802995.1 Streptomyces sp. NPDC057438 | reverse complement strand
GTCGCCTCCTTCTCGAACAGCCAGGGGCAGTGGTCGAAGTGCTGCGCGGACGGCTGCTTCCTGTGATCCATGAGGCGCACGTTACTGAGCCGGCCGGGTGAGAGGGACCGCCGGCCGGGGTGGCGTGGCGTTCGGTCCAGGTCCGCTCGCCGGCTCGCGCCGACCGCCGGTCGCGGTGCCGTCAGCAGTGGACGGGCCACGGTGGCCCGTTCAGGGCCGCCGGGGCCGGGGTCCGGGTCGAGGAACCGGCACGGGCACCGGTCGGGCACGATGCCCCGTTCAGGTGCGGCCGACGTAGATGATCGGGGAACCAACCGGTACGCGGCCCGCCGGTAGCGGATGTGTCGGCGTGATGGTCGGCGAGCCAGTCGGCGACGAGTACGAGCGGTGTCGGTCGGTGTGGCACCTAGGGCCCCCGTTCGACGAGGCCACAGCGCACACGAAGAGTCGAGGAGGGTGCGGGTCGCCTTCCAGCACCCGGTCGGCGGCCTCGGTGAACGTCTTGGAGGCCGCGCCCGGGGTGTGATGGATCCCCCTGCCCCGGGTGTGTTGCGGAGCAGGGGGATCCATCGGATGTACCGGATCAGCTGTCCGCCAGAGTGCATGCCCTCTCGGCGTGTGCGTTACGGACGCCGAGGTCCCGGAGCAATTGCCAGCACATTCCCCAATCGCTGGGGCCGCCCCCTGATTGGCCGATGTTGCAGGCCCGCGTGACCCAGGTCCCGACCGTGTAACCCCGGTCCGCCAGATACTGTCGGCAGTCCCGCGCATTGGCCTGCGCCGGAGCCGCCAGTGCGACCGTCCCGACAAAGATCGCGGTCGCCGCGACGGATGTTGCGGAGGCGCCCGCAAGCAGTCTCTTTACGTTAGCCACGAATTGACACCTTTCGGCATACAAGGGTACTTCGTCGTCTCCACTCTCGTGGTGGCGAGGGCTGTCCGTAAGATTACCCAGTGGTAGGTCAACTGGTCAGGTCGGGACGGAAGTTGACTGCCAGAGAGTCTTTCCGGTCTGCGTTGTACGGCCGGTCGTCGGGATCCGGATGCCGGACGGGAAAAGGATGTTGAGGGGTCCCGGCGCGGATGCTGCGGTACGGACGGCACCGACACTGCCGCTTCGGCAGCGGGTCGATCACCGCCCCGCGCGCTGCCGCACACCCTGCGCGCCATCGACGTCGAAGAGGAGACCATCGCAGACCTGGAGATGGTCGTCGGCTTCGACGACGACCTGGCCGGCGAAGCCACCCGCATTTCCAACCGGCTCCGTGGTCTGCTCACCCAGATCCACCCCAGTCCGGAACGGGTCCTGGGCTCACGCGTCCATCACCCGGCCGCGTCCTTGACCAGCGCAAGCTCCTCGCCACCAGGATCGAGGAGCTGTTGGAGGCGCACCCGTGACAACAAGCAGCTGAAGCGGGCCTTCTTCCTGTCCGCGTTCGCCGCCCTCGCCGACCTGGAATCGAGGGCCTATCACGACAAAGAAAATCGCCCAGGGCAAGCACCACACCCAGGCCTTGCTCTGCCTCGCCCGCCGTCGGGCCGACGTGCTCTTTGCGATGCTCCGCGACGCAACTCTCTACGACCGCAGCCGCCGTCCGTGGTCAGCGGACCGGCGGTTCAGCCAAGAGAACGACCCGATCGCTTCCACATCGAACCCGAGCACCGGATGCCCGCAGTCGCCCTCCGGATCCGTCAGCACCGGCTCGGCCAGCCGTCGCCCGATCGCCCGCAGGAAGCCGCAGAACACGTCGAGTCGCTCCTGGCCCTGCGGCTCCCGCAGATCAACGTCGAAGTCGATCTCCTCCGCAGCATGGAAGCGGAAGATCGCCAGCACATCGGTCGTCGGCCGAACGCGCAGGTCCGGGCACTCGGCATCAGCCGGGCGGGACGACACTGCTTCTGCCCGGGGCATCGGCATCACGTCCTCGCCTCGGAGTACTGGCACTGCCGGCCGCTCGCGCTGATCAGGTCGAGGACCGCCTGCCAGTCCTCCACCGAGGCGTCAGGGACACGCACGTCCGGCAGCGACCCCATCTCATCAAGGTCGAAGAAGTACTCGATGTCATCCCACAGCAGATCAGACACCCTGCCGTGCAGCCCGGCACCGATCCTCGACGCAGCCCGATTTCCTCGACGAAACCCGTAGGGGCACCCTCCCCCGCAGTCGCCGGCTTCCCGCTACGAGGGATGAGACACGATGAAGCCGTCCCTGACTGTGTCGAAGACAGGGCGGTGGGCGTCCCAGTCCGCGTCCGGGGCCGAAAGGTAGATGTCGTACTCCCGTTCGCCTTCCCGGCCGTAACCGAGGTCGATGGCGCGGAAGGAACGGGCCCGCCCCTGGAAGGTGAACTCCCACACCGCGGCCGGCTGCCCACGGAAGGTGGTCTTCTGCATGCGGAGCTTCCGGTACGAGGTGGGGTAGTTGACCTTCGTGTTCGCTTCGATGTCCTTAAAGTGGGCCATGGGGTGTGAGCCGGCGGGGTCCACGACGCCGATGGCGAGGCGGACCAGCCCGGTCTCGTCGGTGTAGACAACATCCCCTGACGTCCGCTTGCTGGCCTTCCAGCCGTCCGGAACGGGGAATGACACACCGAGCCCCTTCTCCGTGACCAGGCGGAAGCCGTCGGGGACGGGCGGGACGGACGGCGAGGCGGCGGTTTTCGTCTTTCCGCCGCTCGGTGACGTGGTGTTCCCGTCAGGGTTCGCCGTCACGTACAGCGCGGCCCCGACGACCATCGCGGCCACGGTCACCGCGACGGCGACCGGGACGAGGATCCGGTGCGTCCTCCGGCCCTGCCGGGACGGTTGACGACCGCCCCGGGGTCCTGTTGGCGCTCCCGCTTCCGTGCGCGTCCCCGTTCCTGATGTGGTTCCCCGGCGTGTGTGCCCTTCGCCGGTCTTCGGATCGTCGTACGACTCCCCGGCGGACCGGCCGCCGGGCAAGGTGTTCCCGTCGACCGGAACCCCGTCGACCGTCACCCCGCTGTCCCGAACCCCGCTGTCCGCAACTCCGCCGACCCGGCCGCCCCCGGCTCCCAGTATCGGCAGGGCGGGCGTCGCCTGGCCGGAGACGACGGCCCGCAGTGCCCGCTCCGTCTGCTCGACGGTGGGGCGGTCCGCGGGATCCTTGGCGAGGAGGGCCACGATGAGGGGTTCCAGGGCGCCGCCCTGCTTCAGGGGCTCGAGAGGGTCCACGGCGATGGCGTACGCGGCCTCCATCGCGGTGAGGCGGCGGAACGGCGGGCGGCCCTCGACGGCCTGGTAGAGGGTCGCCCCCAGGGCCCACAGATCGGACGCGGGGCCGGGCTTCTGGCCGCGGATCCGCTCCGGGGCCATGTAATGGATGGAGCCGACCATCTCGCCGGTCCTGGTCAGGGTGGAGGCGTCGGCGGTCATCGCGATGCCGAAGTCGGTGAGGACGACCCGCCCTTCTGCGGCGAGCAGGACGTTGCCGGGCTTGACGTCCCGGTGCAGTACGCCGGCGGCGTGCGCGGCGCGCAGCGCGGCGACCATGCCCAGACCGATACGGGCCGCCTCCTCCGGCGGCAGGGTCCGGCCGTCCGTGAGGAGGTCGGCGAGCGTGGGCGCCGGGACGTACTCCATGACGATGCAGGGCGGGCCGTCACCGGTGACGCCCTCGTAGGTCCCCGCAACGCCGTCCGTCCGACCGTCCACGCGGTCGTCCACGACATCATGGACGACGATCACGTTCGGGTGGGCGATCCGGGCCGCGCTCCGGGCCTCCCGGCGCGTGCGCTCGTACAGGGTGACCAGGTCGTCTGGGGACAGGTGCGGCTGGACGTGCAGCCGCTTCACCGCGACCTGACGGCCGAGGACCTCGTCCCCGGCCCGCCACACCGTGCCCATGCCGCCACGGCCTATCTGCTCCGTGAGCCGGTAGCGCCCGGCGACGAGCCGCCCTACGTCCGACACCACGTGCCCTCCGCCAGCCCCGCATACGTTCGATTCGCCTCGTCAGCCTATCCGGCGCCGGGCAAGGGCCCGACAGGAGGAGCTGGTTCGGGGCGAACGGCGGCGGTGCCCCGCTCCCCGTGGCGCCGCCGCCCGGGAACCGCGGTGAGGACCGATGATGGCCGGATGACCGCTACTTCGTTCGATCCGCGTGCCCTGCTGGCGCAGAGCCGGCTCGGTGTCCTCGCCACGCTCAAGGCCGACGGCCGCCCCCAGCTGTCGCCCGTCATGCCCTCCTACGACGAGGAGGCCGGGGTCATCCGCATCTCCACGACCGAGGCGACCGCCAAGACCGCCAACCTGCGCCGTGACCCTCGCGCCGCCCTGGAGGTGACCAGCTCCGACGGCATGTCCTGGGCCACGGCCGAGGGCACGGTCCACCTCGTCGGGCCCGGCACCGATCCCGAGGGCCCGGAGGTCCAGGCCCTGGTCGACTACTACCGCGCGGCCGCCGGGGAGCACCCGGACTGGGACGAGTACCGCTCGGTGATGGTCTCCGACCGCCGGGTCCTCATCGTCCTGACGGTCGACCACGTGTACGGGACCGCGCTCGGCTGACGGCGCGGCGGCCGGGGCCCGGGTCGGGGCGGGCCGGGGCCAGCGGTGGGGCGTGGGCAGTGGTTCGGCGTACCGTCGTGTCTGTGGACCTCACCGCGGACGGTCTCGTGTCCCGAGTCGCGCGTGAGCTCGTCCCCCGGGCGGACGAGCTGACCGCCGAGGTGGAGTGGTGCCTGCGCCGGGAGCTGCCCGAACTGTGGGAGCACCCCGACGCCATGGCGTCGGACAACGTCGCCGAACACGTCATGGCGGTGCTGTCCGCCCTCCGGTACGGCGTCGACCCGGGCGGTATCGAGGTACCGGACTCCGAACTGGAACGCGTCCGCCGCTTCGCCCGGCACGGCGTCCCCGTCAGCGCGGTGCTGCGGGCGTTCCGCCTGGGCCAGGCCATCCTCCTGGACCACCTGCTGGAGGAGATGGTCCGGCGCACCGACGACGCGGCCCTGATCGGCGAGGCCACCCGCAGCCTGATCGCCACGGCCACCGGGTACGTGGACCGCACCTCCGAGCAGGGCGTCGTCGCGTACGAGGAGGAACGGGACCGGCGGCTGCGGTGGCGGCTGTCGATGGTGAACGAGGCGAGCATGCGCATCGGCACCACCCTGGACATCACCCGCACCGCCCAGGAACTGGCCGACTTCGCCACCGAGCACTTCGCCGACCTGGTCACCGTCGACCTCCTCCACTCCGCGCTCGACGCCCACGACACCCCGGCGGACGCGCCGCCCGCCGCACCCGCGCTGCACCGCCTGGCCCGGCGGTCGGCCGCCGACCCCGACGCCGGGCCCATCCGTCGGCACACCCACACCTTCCCGCCCGGCTCACCACCGGCCCGCGCCCTGACCACGGGCCGGCCGACCCGGCACCGCCTCGACGGCGTCGGCCGCGCACCGCACGAGGGCGCGGGGCCCGTGGACGGCGGATGCGCGGGGGAGGGCGGGCGGGACGACGATGCCGCGGCCGCGGACCGGGTCGCCCGGGGCGGTGGCGGCACGGCCGGGAAGGACGGTGGCCCGGCGGCCGTGGACGGCGTGCGGGCCGGTCGCACCCGGCCGGTCCACTCCGAGCTGGTGGTGCCGTTGCGCGCCCGGGGCGCCACGCTCGGTGTCGCGCAGTTCTGCCGGGACCGCAACCCCGACGCGTTCGACGACGAGGACCTGCTCCTGGCCCAGGAGATCGCCGCCCGCGCGGCGGTCGCCGTGGACAACGCCCGCCGCTACACCCACGCCCGGGCCACCGCCCTCACCCTGCAGCGCAGCCTGCTGCCGCGCCGCACCCCGCCGCAGTCCGCCGTCGACGTGGCCTTCCGCTACCTGCCGGCCGACGCCCGCGGCGGGGTGGGAGGCGACTGGTACGACGTCATCCCGCTCTCCGGGGCCAGGGTCGCCCTCGTCGTGGGGGACGTCGTGGGCCACGGCATCCACGCCGCCGCCACGATGGGCCGCCTCAGGACCGCCGTCCGCACCCTCGCCGACATCGACCTGCCGCCCGACGAACTCCTCACCCACCTGGACGACGTCGTGATCCGCCTGGCCGCGGAGGTGGAGGACGAGGGAGGGGAAGGGGCCGACGCGACCGGGGCCGGGGCGGCCGATGCCGTCGGCGGAGGCGGGGACATCGGTGCCACCTGCCTCTACGCCGTGTACGACCCCGTCTCGGGCCGCTGCACCCTCGCCCGCGCCGGGCACGTGCTGCCCGCCGTGCTGCGGGCCGACGGCAGCGTCGACATCCTGGACCTGCCCCCGGGCCCGCCCCTGGGTCTCGGCGGGCTGCCCTTCGAGACGGCGGAGATCGACCTGCCCGAGGGCAGCCTGCTCGCGCTCTACACCGACGGTCTGATCGAGGCGCGGGACCATGACATCGGCGCGGGCCTGCACCGGCTCCGTGACGCCCTCGCCCGGCCCGCACCCTCCCTGGAGGCCACCTGCGACGCCCTGCTCGACGCCCTGCTGCCCGCCAGGCCGCCCGACGACGTGGCCCTGCTCCTGGCCCGGACCCGGGCCCTCGGCGCGGGCCAGGTCGCCACCTGGGACCTGGAGGCCGAACCCGCCGCCGTCGCGCGGGCCAGGGCCCACGTCACCCGGCAGATCGGCGACTGGGGTCTCGCGGAGGCGGAGTTCACCGCAGAGCTGGTGGCCAGTGAACTCGTCACCAACGCCATCCGGTACGGCCGCCCCCCGATCCGGCTGCGTCTCATCCACGACCGCACCCTCCTGTGCGAGGTCTCCGACTCCGGCGGCACCACCCCGCATCTGCGCCGCGCACGCGTGTTCGACGAGGGCGGCCGGGGCCTCCTCCTGGTCGCCCAGCTCGCCGAGCGCTGGGGCACCCGCCGGACCCGTCGGGGCAAGACGGTCTGGGCCGAGCTGAACACCGCCGCCGCCCCGTTCCCGGCCCTGGCCGTCCTCTAGGGCCCTTCTGTGCGCCCCGCCACACCGGCCACGTGCGTCCCGCCCGGGAAGCGAGCGGGACGCCACGGCCGCCCGTCGGCACCGCTGCGGGGGGCCGTGCGCAGGTCACCTGGCGTACCGCCGTCTGCTCTCGGCGGGCGTTACGTCACGATGGGGACCGTCAAGCGCGGCACCGGGGCCCCGCCCCTCGGCAAGGAAAGCTGGAAGCCATGACCACCATCGCCGTCATCGGAGCCGGGCCGGGCCTCGGCGCGGCCGTCGCCCGCCGTTTCGGCCGTGAGGGGTTCGCCGTGGCGCTCGTCGCCCGCGACCCCGAACGGACGAAGGCGCTCGCCGCCGACCTGGCCGACGAGGGCGTCACGGCGCAGGGCTTCGCCGCGGACGTCCGCGACCCGGCCGCCCTGACCGCCGCGCTCGACGCGGCGCACACGGCCCTCGGGCCGATCGAGGTCCTGCAGTACAGCCCGCTGCCGCACCCGGACTTCATGCGGCCGGTGCTGGAGACGACCCACGCCGACCTGGTCGGCCCGATCGAGTTCTCCCTCTACGGCGCGGTCGCCGCGGTCCGGCAGGTGCTGCCCGGCATGCGTGACCTCGGCCGCGGCACCGTCCTCCTCGTCAACGGCGGCACGTCCGTGGTCCCGCACCCCGACCGGGCCGGTACGTCCGTCGCGTTCGCCGCGGAGAGCGCGTACGGCCGGCTGCTGCACGACGCCCTCGCGGGGGAGGGCGTCCATGTCGCCCAGCTGGTCGTGCCCGGAGCGATCGTCCCCGGGCACCCCAGGAAGGACCCGGCCGTCCTCGCCGACACCCTGTGGGGACTCCACCGCGACCGGCACGGCTTCCGCCACTTCGCCGACGACCTGGACGCCGCGTAGGGGCCGCGCGTCGCGTCCCGCCGACGCGCGGGCGCGCGGGGCGGGTGTCAGGCTGAGATCACCGGATCCGCGAACGCGAAGGGGCATCCCGTGATCACCACCGACCTCACCCCCGGCTCCCCCTGCTGGCTCGACCTCGGCGCTCCCGACGTACCGGCCGCGGCGGCCTTCTACCAAGCGGTGCTCGGCTGGGAGTACGAGCCCATGGGCGGCGGCGGCGGGGAGGCGGACGAGGGCATGGAAGGCGAAGGGGGCGTCTTCCGCAAGGACGGCAAGGTCGTCGCGGGGCTCGGCGAACTCACCGAGGAGGGCGCGCGCCCGGCCTGGATGATCTACTACACCGTCACCGACGCGGATGCCACGACCCAGGCCGTGGAGCGCGCGGGCGGCACGGTGCGGGTGGCGCCGAGGGATCTCGGCGACTGGGGACGGATGGCGCAGTTCAGCGACCCCCTAGGCGGCCAGTTCGCCGTCTGGCAGCCGGGCTCCAACGCCGGGTTCGACCTGGCCGACGAGCCGGGCTCGCTGTCCTGGACCGAGCTCTACACGACCGACGCCGCGGCTGCCAAGGAGTTCTACGGCGGCGTCCTCGGCTGGCAGTTCGGCGACATGCCCCTGCCGGGCGGCGAGGGCACGTACCACCTCGTCACGCCCGACGGGCTCCCGGAGGAGCGGATGCAGGGCGGCGTCATGCAACTGCGCCCGGAGGACCTCGGGCTGACCGGCGGCCGGCCCTACTGGCACCCCGTCTTCGCCGTCACCGACTGCGACGCCGCGGTCGCGGCCGTCTCCGGGCACGGCGGCAGTGTGCAGATGGGGCCCGCGGACATGGAGGGCGTCGGTCGGCTGGCCGTCTGCCTCGACCCTTCCGGCGCGGACTTCGTGCTCCTGGCCCCCGCCGAGAGCTGACCCAGCCGCCCTCGCGGCCCTCCCGTTCTTCTCCGCCGCGGCCATTGCGCGAAAGCGGATCAGCCGCCATCATCCCATCAACAGGAATCCTGTTAATTCAATGTTGTAGGGATGGGCGGGGCCGATCATGTCGTTCAGTGCCAGAATTCAGGCCAGAGGGGTCCAGCTGCTGCTCAGTGGCGTCATGACCCGTGTCCACAAGGGCCTGCGCTTCACCGACATCCCGAAGCGGACTGAAACCCTCCGGGTGGAGACCGGCGCCGGACCGGTCGACTGCACCGTCTACCGCCCGCCGGCCGACACCGCCGGGCCGGCCCCCGTGTACGTCAACTTCCACGGCGGCGGCTTCGTCGTGGCCCGCCCCGAGCAGGACGACCACATCTGCCGCTACATCGCCGCCACGGCCGGGTGCGTGGTCGTCAACGTGGACTACGCCGTCTCCCCGCAGCGGACCTTCCCCACCGCCGTGACCCAGGCCTACGACGTCACCGAGTGGATAGTCGAGAACGGTCCGGCGCACGGCTGGGACGGCTCCCGGGTCGCCGTGGGCGGACACAGCGCGGGAGCCAACCTGACCGCCGGGATCTGCCGTACGGCCCGCGACCGGGGCACCTTCACCCCTCGCCTGCAGATCATCGACTCCGCGCCGCTCGACCAGCTCGCCGACCCGGCCACCAAGCGGTCCCGCATCGCCAAGCCGCTGCTCAGCCCCCAGCTCATGCGGATCTTCACCGCCGCGTACGTCCCCGACCCGGCCGACCTCGCCGATCCCCTGGTCTCGCCCGGACTCGCCGACGACCTCGCCGGACTGCCGCCCGCCCTGGTCATCACCGCCGAGAACGACCGGCTGCGCGACGAGGGTGACGCCTATGCCGAGGCCCTCCGGGCCGCGGGTGTCCCGGTCACGCACCGCCTCTTCGAGGGCGTCGACCACTACTTCACCCACACCGGCCCGGTACCGGAGGGCAAGGAGGCGATCGCCCTGATGTCGGACACCCTGCGCATCGCCCTCGGCACCACCGTCCCCGACGCCGCCTGACCGCGCCCCGCGGACGGTCACCACACGGCTGGCCGGCCAACAGGGCTTATCCGTCGGGTTGTTGGGCGCCGGACGCCGCCGATGCCGTTAACCTGGCGCCGAGTTCGATACCCGATGCCGGACCCGACGCGCGACCTGGCCCGAGGCCGGCGGCCGCCGGTCCGCGTGGAAGAAAGGCGTGAAGTGCGGCTCCACACCCGGGAATGGGGCGCGGGCGACCGGACGGCCCTGCTCGTGCACGGCATCATGTCCGACTCCCGTACCTGGCGACGGGTGGCCCCGGCTCTCGTGGAGCGCGGCTACCGGGTGATCGCCGTCGACCTGCGCGGCCACGGGGCCTCGCCGCGCGGCGCGTACAGCCCGGAACTCTTCGCCGACGACCTCGTCGACACACTGCCCCGGCAGGCGGACCTGGCCCTCGGCCACTCCCTGGGCGGGCTCACCCTCTCCCTCGCCGTGGAGCGGCTGCGGCCCCTGCGGGCGGTCTACTCGGACCCGGCCTGGTCGTCGGCCGACCCCGCCCGGCACATAGGCCCCGAGATCTTCGCCTCCTTCAAGCACGCCACCCGCGGGCAGACCGTCGCACTCAACCCGCGCTGGGACGCCGAGGACGTCGACGTCGAGATGGCCACGCTGGCCGCCTGGGACGCGGCCTCCGCGCACTTCCTCGGCGGCCGCCCGCTCACCGGCTTCGTCCCCGCCCGCCCCGCCGTGCCCTCCCTGGTCCAACTCGCCGACCCCAGCTACCTGGTCGGGGCCGAGGACACCGGCCGGCTCCGGGCCGCCGGCTTCGAGGTCCGTACCGTCACCGGCGCGGGACACACCATCCACCGCGACGACTTCGACGGTTTCATGAAGTCCCTGGACGGCTGGATCTGACGCCCCGCGCCCGTTTCGCGCCCGGGGCGTCCCGGCCGGCTCTCACGCCGTAGCGCGTGCCCTCTCCAGCAGCACGGGGTCGTGCGCGTTGACGATGCTCAGGCCGGCGTCCGCCCGCCCGTGCAGCTCGGCCAGGCGGGCGTGGTTGTCGCGGACCCTCCTCCGGTCGTCCGCCAGCAGGTTCTCCACCGTGCGCAGGGTGCGCGGCACCGGGGAGTGCCCGCCGAGCGTCGCCCGGTGGAAGAAGGCGTCACCGGCGTGCAGGACCCAGTGGGTGCCGGCGTCCACCGCGACGCAGGCGTGACCCCGGGTGTGCCCCGGCAGGGAGATCAGGACGATCCCCGGGGCGACGGCGTCGAGTTCCCGGGCGGCGGCGAAACCGCGCCACGCCTCCCCGTCCGGGGTGTGCTCGACGATCTTCGGGCCGTGGGCCCACTGGACCGGCCGGTACCGGGACCGCTCCCGCCGCGACGGCGACACCACGGCCCCCAGCACCTCGGCGGCGGTCGTGTGCACCTGCGCGTCGGGGAAGTCGGCCAGCCCCCCGATGTGGTCGAGGTCGAAGTGGGTGACGACGATGTGCCGGACGTCGTCACGCCGGAACCCGAGCGCCTCGACCTGACGCGCGGCCGTCTCCTCCGCCCGCAGCACGGGCCTGAGCAGACGCCGGTCCCGTCCCAGACGTCCCCGGGGGTCGGCGACATCACGCAGCCCGAACCCGGTGTCCACCAGCACCAGGCCGCCCGGCGCCTCGACGAGCAGGACGTGGCAGACCAGCGCGCCGGTGAGCGGCGGGACCATGGTCCCGCAGTTGAGGTGATGGACCTTCACGTCAGCACCGCTTTCAGGACGTCCACGGGGAGAGCGACACGCCCCGCTCCCGGCCCTCCTGCCGGAAGGCCGGGACACAGCGTACGGCCACGATCGGGTCGTGCGAAGGACAGCGGGCTCGTACGAGATCAGTCCTGATCTGACGGACTGCCGGAGGCGGACGCGCCCCCTCGGACGGCACGGGCGAACGCGGCGGCGCCGCCGACGAGCGGGACGCGAACCGACGTACGGGCCAGGTCCAGGGTGAGCGTGGGGGGCTGGGCGGCGGGCGATGAGGTGCTCGTCCATGCCCGCGAGGACCAGGGTCGGACGGTGGCCCATGGGGACGACGTGGCCGGTGGCCGTGAGGTCGAGCGTGATGGTGCAGGCCCTGCCCGGGGTGAGCGGGACCCCGTCGCGGTCGGAGGCGTGGTGGCCGAGGTCGGCCCAGCCGCGGCTGAACACGGTGTGGTCGACGGACTTCTTCTTGGCCCGGGTCGCCTTGCGGCAGGCGCTGTCCCGTGGGGTGCCGTTCTCCTGCACCGCGCTCCTGCAGCCCTTGCGTCCGAGCCGACAGCTGCACCCGAATCACTCGCCACCCCACGCAGTCGACCGTGACGACCTCGACGGGCGACACGCGAGCCGGCTCCGGCCAGGACACGGCGAGCGTCACGGGCACCGGCGCCTCGATTATCGACGAACCCCGAGGCGGCACCCACCGAACGGCGACATGTGGAGTTGCGGGCCGGTCCGATGACACTTCCGGCCCCGTCGCCCTCCCATCGTTCACGGCGCGGCGCGGCGCGGCGCAGCGCAGCGCAGCGAGGTCCGGTGCCGGGCCGCGCGACCCGGCCGGGCACATGCGGCCCGCGCGCCCACGACATCACCACGTGCGCCACCCTTCTGACCCCCTTGACCCATAAGTCCCTTGCGCGCGGCGAAAGATGAGTGTGTGTCAGTCGAGAAGGGGGGTAGTCGCGAGACGGAAGCGCTTCCAGTTCTGTTCCATTCGCTCACCCTCCTTCAAGGACGACGCATGCGCAGATCACGGAGAGTGCTGATCCGGCTGGCCACGGGCCTGATGGCCCTCGCGATGCTGGGCGGTGTGGCCGCACCGGCTTCCGCGGACGAACCGACCTCGTCCCGGACGGGAACGCGGCAGTACAGCGCGGACGACGACTACTTCGCCGTCTGGTCCCGCGCGGACGCGCTGAAGCTCCGGCAGGACAGGACCAACACCGCCCCTCGTGTGTCGCCGGACTTCCCGGTGATGACCGACAAGGTGTGGGTGTGGGACACCTGGCCGCTCACCAAGCTCACCACCCGGACCGCCACCTACAAGGGCTGGCACGTCATCTTCTCGCTGACGGCTCCGCGCTCGGTGCCGTTCGGCGACCGGCACTGGTACGCGAAGATCGGCTACTTCTACTCGCGTGACGCCAAGAGCTGGAAGTACGGCGGTGATCTGTTCCAGCCCGGCACCTCGTTCGGCTCACGTGAGTGGGCCGGCTCGGCGGCGCTCGTCGGCGACAAGGTGTACTCCTTCTACACCGCCTCCGGGCGCGACAACGGCGGCGTCGACCCCAACGACGCCCTGCAGCGTCTGGCGCAGGCGACCGGCAAGATCCACGCGGACAGGAAGCGCGTGTGGTTCAGCGGCTTCCAGGACCACCGCATCATCGCCGAGGCCGACGGCAAGCTGTACCAGACCTTGCAACAGTCCCAGGCGGGCCCGATCCTCTACGCCTTCCGTGACCCGTTCGTCTTCCGGGACCCCCGGGACCGCAAGATCCACCTCCTGTTCGAGGGCAACACCGCCGGTGTCGCCGGCACGTACCGGTGCACCAAGCGCGACATAGGTGACGTCCCGGCCGGCCACGAGGTGCCGGAGGACGCGAAGTACTACACGGGCAACATCGGTCTGGCCACGGCTGACAGCGGCAGCATGGACAAGTGGCGGCTGCAACCCCCGCTGCTCTCGGCCAACTGCGTGAACCAGCAGACCGAACGGCCCCACCTGGTCATCCGCAACGGCAGGTACTACCTGTTCACCATCAGCCACAAGTTCACGTTCGCGCCGGGGCTGAGCGGCTGGGACGGCCTCTACGGCTTCGTCGGATCGTCCCTGCGCAGCGACTACAGGCCGCTCAACGGCAGCGCACTGGTCCTGGGCAATCCGGAGGACGCCCCGACGCAGCAGTACTCGCACTACGTGATGCCCAACGGCCTGGTGGAGAGCTTCATCGACACGGTGCCGACCGCCGACGGCGGGACACGCTTCGGCGGCACCCTGGCCCGCACGCTCCTGGTGTCCCTGAAGGGCGACAGGACCAGGCTCGTCAAGCAGTTGGACTACGGCTTCATCCCGTAACCGACCCACGGGTCGTGCACCCCGCCGCGGTGCCACGCGCATCATGGCCCCGCGGCGGGTGTGCCCTCCATGGCCGGTGCGAGGGCAAGGACCACAGGAGAACCGGCCCGACGAGAGGGATCCAGAGCCAGTCCCGCCGCTTGAAGATGCCGTACAGACTGGTGCACACGACCGCCATCAGGACGATCGCGAAGGGATAGCCGAAGACCCAGCGCAACTCCGGCATGTGCCTGAAGTTCATCCCGTAGATCGTCCCGACCAGCGTCGGGGCGAACAGGATCGCCGCCCACGAGGAGATCTTCTTGAAGTTGTCTACCAGGTGGCGTTGACCTGCGACTTTGCGGTTCTAGGTGCCCCTGACCTGCTCGGATGCTTCTTTCAGTGTCTTTCAGCTTCGTGCGAAGCTATGCAGCCGATTCTCCCCACGCGCTCCCCGGCGCAGCCGATACTCCCCAGATTCTCCCCAGGGGAGGCCTGCTCGAAGGCGGAGACGTGCCCGTCACCTCTTCTTCAGTCCGCTTCCAGCCGCATGACGACATCGCGGGTGACGATCGGTGCGGATGCCCGCTCGGACAGGATGCCCAGCAGGTCGGGGCGGATCACGACGGCGCGGCTTTGAGTGCTGCTTGCTCTCCAGTGAGCTTGCTGCCGCGTGGCGGCGGGACTTCAGGCAGTGCTCCCGAAGGTAGTGAGAGGTTCGGCTCCGGGGCTGTCCTTGAAGGCCAGGCCCAGGTCGGTCAGTTTCGCCTTGACCTCGTCGATGGACTTCGTACCGAAGTTGCGGATGTCGAGCAGGTCGGCCTCGGAGCGGGCGACGAGTTCTTCCACGGAGTGGATGCCCTCGCGCTTGAGGCAGTTGTAGGAGCGGACGGTGAGCTCCAGTTCCTCGATCGGCAGAGCCAGGTCGGCGGTGAGGGCGGCGTCCGCGGGGGACGGGCCCATGTCGATGCCCTCGGCGTCGATGTTGAGCTCGCGGACCAGACCGAACAGCTCGACCAGGGTCTTACCGGCGGACGCCATGGCGTCACGGGGCCGCATGGCCTGCTTGGTCTCGACATCGACGATCAGCTTGTCGAAGTCGGTGCGTTGCTCGACACGGGTAGCCTCGACCTTGTACGTGACGTTGAGTACAGGGCTGTAGATGGAGTCGACCGGGATACGGCCGATCTCCTGGCCCACCTGCTTGTTCTGCACGGCGGAGACGTAACCGCGGCCACGCTCGACCGTCAGCTCCATCTCCAGCCTGCCCTTGTCGTTCAGCGTGGCCAGGACCAGGTCGGGGTTGTGCACCTCGACGCTGCCCCGCAGAGCGATGTCGGCGGCGGTGACCAGACCCGGGCCCTGCTTGCGCAGGTACATCACGACCGGCTCGTCCTCCTCCGAGGAGAAGACCAGTTGCTTGATGTTCAGGACCAGGTCGGTGACGTCCTCCCGCACGCCCGGCACGGCGGTGAACTCGTGCAGCACGCCGTCGATACGGATGCTGGTGACAGCAGCACCGGGGATCGACGACAGGAGGGTACGGCGGAGGGAGTTGCCGAGGGCGTAACCGAAGCCCGGCTCCAGCGGCTCGATCACGAACCGGGAACGGAACTCGTCGACGACCTCTTCGGTCAACGAGGGACGTTGGGCAATCAGCATGAGGTGAAGCCTCCGGCTATTCGGTGCCCATTGGCGGGCGTCATGGACATCAAGGTGTCGAAAGTCTTTCGGTCTCTTTGTGCGTCAGAGCGGTATCGAGGCCCTGAGCGGAAACCCGACCCGCGTCACACGCGCGACCTGAGCCGAGGTCGGATTCCGGCGTCGTCCGGACGCGCGCGCCGGGGACGGCGCACTTCCCGCCACCGTTGTCGGCGAGCAGACGGTCGGCGCCGCTGGAAGGCACCGCAGGAACAGTCACAGACCGCGCGGTGCGCCGCGATGCGTCCGAACCGGCCACGCGGCTTCTCCCTCCAGCCGTTCAAGGCGCGGCGAAAGGTGTCAGTGCCGACCCCCTGTTGCTTGCGGCGTTCGTACTTCCTCTCGCGTCCAGCTTTGCATGATGCAAAATAGCATGGTGGCGTCAGACGGCCGCCGACTGTGCCAGTGGAGCGGGAACCCGGTGGACGCCGCAGTGCAGGCCCGGTCGGACCGCGGCACACAGGGGAGGCGGCGGCCCGACCATCCAGCTGTTCCGGGGGATCCGCGACATGGAGGGCAATGCCGGGTGCCGTCGCACCCGTCGTCTGCCGATCGGCACCGTGGTGGTGCTGGCGCTGGCGGTCTGAACAGGCCGTGGCTGTACCGCGTCGGGAGCGAGAAGTACCACCACTACGAGATCAACAGACCCGAGTACAAGGCGGAGAACGGGCACTGGGACCTGGGCGACGTCCCCCGGCAGAACACCATCCACGCGGCCCTGCTGTACACCGGCAAGATCCTGCTGGTCGCCGAGTCCGGAAACAACCTCGACGACTTCGCCGCCAAGAACTTCCGCTCGGCGGTCTGGGACCCGGTCGAGAACACTTCCACGAGGTGAGGACCCTGGCCGACCTCTCTGCAGGCCACATCCACCTGGCCTACGGCAGGCTGCTGCTCGCGGACGGCAACCAAGCGCCACGAGAAGCTCAAGGGCGATGTCACCGAGGCCGGCGGGCTGATGATCGTCCACAACGAGGACCCCCGATAGAACGGTCACGCTGCCCGCCGGGACGCAGTCGGCAAGCAGAACCACAAGACGTTCGTCTCCAAGGACCCCGTCTCCGTCAAGCCAGCGAAGAAGATCTTCGTCGTCGGCGGCTACCGTGAGGGCCCGCCGACCGGGCGGGGCACGGGGCCATGCGTGACTACGCCGACGGCCCGCTCCGCTTGTCCCGCGGACGCATCACCGTCCTCGACCTCGAACGTCCCAATGACGCCGCTGGCTGATGTCATCAATCCGTAAGGCCCCGGCCCCCTGCCCGCTCGAGCCGCGACGAACTACGCTCGCCACCGGTCCCGACCCTTGAGGAGTCCTCCTTGCGCGCCCGCACCCTCCTCCCGGCCGCCTTCACCGCCGCTCTTCTCACCCTGACCGCATGCGGCTCGGGCGGTGGCTCCGCGCCCGCCGGCGACGAGGGGACCTCCCCCTCGGAGCCTTCTTCCCCCGCCCAGTCACCCACCGACTCCTACGGTGGCGGCAGCGGGTCGCAGGACGTGAAGGCCCCCGCAGCGCTGAACTTCGCCGCGACCACGGTGGACGGCAAGCCGTTCGACGCGAAGACGCTCGCGGGCAAGCCCACGGTGCTGTGGTTCTGGGCGCCCTGGTGCCCCACCTGCAAGGGGCAGGCCGCCGAGACGGCCAAGGTCGCCGCCAACCAGCACGGCAAGGCAAACGTCGTCGGCGTGGCCGGCCTGGACACGAACACCGCCATGCGCGCCTTCGTCTCCGACACCGGCACCGGCTCCTTCCCCCACCTGTCCGACGAGAAAGGCGAGGTGTGGAAGCGGTTCAAGATCACCCAGCAGAGCTACTACGTGATCCTCGACCAGACCGGAATGACCGTCTACGAAGGCGTGCTCCCCGGCGGCAAGGGCCTGGCGGAGAAGATCGCCGCCCTTACCGGCTGACCCCGCCATGGCCGACCTCCCTTTCGCCCTCGCCCTCGGCGCCGGGATGCTCGCCGCCGTCAACCCGTGCGGCTTCGCCCTGCTCCCCGCCTACCTCTCCCTGCTCGTCCTCGGCGACGACAGCCCCAGCCGTACCGTCGCCGTCGGCCGGGCGCTCGCCGCCACCGCCGCGATGACCACCGGCTTCGCCACCTTCTTCGGCGTCTTCGGACTCGTCATCCAGCCCGTCGCCGGCCAGATCCAGCAGCACCTGCCCTGGTTCACCATCGTCCTCGGCCTGCTCATCGCCACGGCCGGAGCATGGCTCCTCGCAGGCCGCCAACTGTCCACCTTCGCCCCGAAACTCCGCCGAGCCCCCACCGTCACGCGCTCCGTGCCCTCGATGGCACTGTTCGGCACGGCGTATGCCACCGCCTCCCTCGGTTGCACCATCGCCCCGTTCCTCGCCATCGTCGTCTCCGCCTTCCGCAGCGGCTCCACCACGGAAGGCATCCTCCTCTTCGCTGCCTACGCCGCCGGGATGGGCCTGATCGTCGGCGTAGCCTCCCTGACCGTCGCCCTCACCCGCACCACCGCCGTCACCCGCCTGCGCCGCCTCGGCGCGATCGCCCCCCGGCTCGGGGGCGGCCTGCTCCTCCTGGTCGGCGTCTACGTCGCCTACTACGGCTGGTACGAGATCCGCGCCCTGCGCGACCCCACCACCGACCCCGTCATCGACACGGCGGCCACTGCCCAGCGCGCCGTTGCCGGCACCCTGGACGCTGCTGGTCCGGCCGTGATTGCTGTGATCTTCGGGACTCTGCTCCTCGCGGCACTGCTGATCCGGCGCTACAGGCGCACACACCGGCGCACCGGCTCCCGAGCGTGATCAAGGGGCTCTTTCGACACACGCGCCTCGAGAGATGGCCCTTACACGTGCATCACCCGGCATTGCGGTCTTGCATGATCGCCGGAGGCACGCATCCCGACCTTGCCCAGCAAGGGCACCGAGCCCACCTGCGTTTCATCACCAGCGGCAGACAGCGTCAGGCCTGCTCGGGAGAGGCGTACGAGGGTGCCGCCAGCCTGGGCACGCTGCTTGAACAATGGGCCCGAATGTCCCTGCCGGCTCCAGTGGCCCTACGGCTGCTTCTCTCGTCCCTCTACGCCCTGAGTCTGGTGGTCGTCATGACCCGGACGCCTGATGCCAGATGGGCCCGCCGACCGGGGCGGCCAGTGCCTGCGGGCCGGCGGTGTGCGAGAGGTGACGGCTCCCGACCTCCAGACCGGCCGTCAAGGCCCACGCACGTGCAGCAGCCCCTGGACACCGAGCGCGCGACCGAGCGTTGCCATGGGCGCGAAACGCCGTCGAGCGGCCGGCCAGGCTGCCGCGAACTGCGCGAGGACGAGCAGTGTCACCAGCCTCCCCGGGGGACTCCCTCGGCCACCGCGTAGTGGCCCGACAGCGCGAGCACACTGCCGACCACGGCGAACACCGCGGCTCTCACGCAGGTTCCCGCCCGGTCCGTCCGCTGTGGGGAACGATGGGAAACAGTGTCCGCCGGGCGGCGACGCATCGTCGCCCGCCACGCTCATGCCCCTTCTTCGCCGATCACTATCGGCCGTCCGTGACCAGTACGGTCCTGCTCGCCATGACGTTCACACCTCATGGCCACCGTGACGGCGACCCGCGAGGCTCCGCCGACGTGCTTCCGGAATCTGGGCATACCCACAGCGCTGGGTCTCGGGGGCTGTGGGCGGCGGAGGAGCGGACGCCCCGACGGCCGATCCTGACAGCAGCGATGCACAGCTGTCGGCGGCGCTCAGCCGGACGGCAGGGGCGTGATGCCGGAGGTGGTCGGCGACCTGGTGGGAGCCTGGTCCGACTGCTGGGAGATGGTGTCGTCCTGTCCGTCGTACGGGCTGCCGGATGTCGTCAGATGGGAGAAGAAGCCGAGGATGAGGGTGATCGCGGCGACCGTGCAGAGCACACGGCCGACGCGGCGGCACCTGGCCCGACCGTCCAGTTCCCGCCAGGGCCGACCGGACCATGGGTCGGCCGACTGCCACAGTTCACCTACCGCCCCGTACTCGTACGGGGACTCCGGTTCGGCCCGAGCGGGGGGTGGTTCCTCTTCGTGTCTTCGCCCCTCGCGAGGGGCGGGCAGGAGTTCGGCCCACGGACCGGTCCCACGTTCCCCGGCGGAGGGTTCCTTGGGCGCTGTTTCCCGTATGGCGTGTTCGCTGTCGGTCAGGAACTTGTGCCACACCTCGTCGGGGACGGGCGGCGTGCGGCCACCGTTGTCCGGTGTCCCGTCTCCGTCCGCCATGTGAGCGGCCACTGCCCCACCTCCCGTTCCCTGCTCTGACCAGCCACATCGAGGCGTGCCGGCTCGTGTCCGGAGCCGACCGCGGCCGCCCGCCTCCGGGCGGGCGGGCGACGGCGGTCGCAATGGCCGTGAGCGCGGACTGCTGGCGGGGCCTCCGGCGGCCGACGCGTCGATGTGCACCTCGGTGTTCTGCCGACGTCACTCCCGGGCGCCTGGCAGTCGGCCGCCGGACGGGCCCCATTCGATAATTGCACAGTGCAAGCGAGAGGGCCAGTAGTTGGACTGTCGGCACCGAGGTCGCTATTCGGCCGGTGGTCGTCACGTAGTCGTCAGAGTTGTCACGAGAACCTGACGCAGGGCGGAATCGCTCCAGTCACAGGCATCTCGACAGCAACTCTGAATCCAGTCACCACCGTTCGGGGTGGCGAAGGGCCTGAGGAGCGACGTATGAGAAGGCACACCACGTGCAGGTCCTCGTTACAGGTTCGGCTGACCGTCGGGGCAGCCGCGGTCCTCGCTGCGGCGGCCGTAGCCACGGTGACCGCCTCCTCGGCAGGGGAGACCGGCTGCCGGCCCGCCGGGTCGGGGGAGGCTGGTGCCGATCACGCCGTGTTCCTGCAGGGCAACGAACGCGACGGCAACACCATCCATGTCTTCAAGCGCGGCGACGACGGCACTCTGACCGCCGCGGGCCGATACACCACCGGAGGTCAGGGCGGCGACCAGATCGACGCGCCGACCGACTCCCTCGCCTCCCAGGGCTCGCTCGTAACGACGAGCGGTCGGGGCGGCTGCTGGCGGTCGACGCGGGCAGCGGCACGGGGACCTCGTTGGCTCGAGGGCCAGAAGCTGACGGACCGGCAGGTGGCGGATTCGAGGGCGACTTCCCGGCGGCGTTGGCCGTCTCCGGCAACTTGGCGTACGTCATGTACGTGGGCGAAGAGGGAAAGGTCCAGGGCCTCCGGATCACCGCCGACGGGCTGGAGGCACGGCGGGGTTCGCAGCGCTCCCTCGGGCTGGACAACGAGAAGGTTTCGCTGTTCAGTAGCTCGCCCGGCCAGCTCGCGTTCACCCCGGTCGGCCGTGCGCTCGTCGTCACCACCAAGTCCGCCAATAACGTCGAAATCTTCCCTCTGTGGCCTGACGGGCGCCCTGCGCGGCGGCCGGTTGTCAACGACTCCGCCGGCGGGACGCAGTTCGCCATCACCTTCGACCAGGGCGGCCGGATGCCGGTGGCCGAGGCGGAGAAGTCGACGGTCAGTACTTACGAGGTGTGTGTCGACGGCACCCTGAAGCGGACAGCACGACTTTCCTGTGCCGGAGCGGGACCGTACTGGCTTCGGTCGTGCTGCACGGTGTCGCGGCGGGGCCGGTGGTGGCCCGGCTCGACCGGCTACGGACTGACATACCCCCGCGGCAAGATGACACGGGTTGATGGCGCGAGGCGGTGGGTCTGCCCAGTGCAATCGAAGTGCTCGGACCGACGCCGGCTTGGCTCCCCTCATCCGGCTTCTCTCGCGGCGGCCTCCACAACGGCCAGCGCAGCGCGGGAGCCGTCCACTCCACCACGACACGCGTGGGTAACACGCTGTTTCCTCCTCGCCATGCCGTCCATGCCGTCCATGCCGTCCATGCGGGCATCGGCCCCCGGACCCGCTATGCCAGCCTCTCGCGCGGGCCCACACTGGCGCCACCGGACGTGGGCCTGTTGCGCCTCTCCATCGCCTCGGCCGCTGGCGTCGGCTGGCTGAGCGACGCGTCGACGCGCACCGCGTGCCTCCGGGCGCGCCCGGTGTGCCGCACTGGCCCCACGCCCGCATAGGAGGCATACCCCAGGAAACGGGAGAGCACAACGAGGGCGGGCCTTTGCATGCGACCAACAGCAACGCCGACCACTTCGAGTACTACCCGCGGCCGGGGCGTCGACCGAACGGCCGAGGGCGGCCGCGGGTAGTCGGCCGCCGTGCGCTGTTCTCCGTACACCGCAGCGTGCCGAAACTGCCACGACGAGCAGGGGAGCGACGGACAGGGGTGGCCTGAGCGAGGCCGGTCGGCATCGAGAGGCGGACAGCACGGACAGTGTCAGTCCCTGTGCGAGGGTCCGTGGCGGGCGGGGGAGCGGGGTCCACGGCCAATACCGCGGCTGCGGGCGGATGGCCAAGCCATTTCCGGGTACTCCGACGACCATGAGTACGAATCCGCCACAGGTGCACGGCGGTCGGGATCGGACGCCCCCGGACGTCACCTCCGTCGCGGTCCTGGTGGAATTGTTCAGGGGCGACGCATCCGGCGGACACGTGAAGTGCTGGGAGCGGTTCGCCGAGGCGGCGGCCCGGCGCGAGGGCGACGGAGCGGGAATCGACCTGACCGTCTACGTGCTCGGACATCGTGAACACGTCGAGGAACTGTCGCCCCGCGTGCGGTTCATGGCCGTTCGGCCGGTCCTGAGCACGGCGGCGGTCATGCCCGTCGTGGGCGGCGTGGACATCACCGACCTCGCACCTCACCATCCCCGCCTCGCCGAGCTGCTGCCCCGTCACGACGTCTGGCATCTCACTCACAGCTTCGCCTTCGCCGGGACCGCCGTCCGTCTCGCTCGCCGTAGGTCTGCGGTGCCATGTGCGGGCCTGGTGGGCTCCCTTCACACGGACGTCCCGGCGTTGGCGGCCGTCTACACCCGCCAACTGGTCGGCATGGTGCCCGGTATGTCCCGGCTGCCCGACGGGTTTGCCGCCGCGCTGCCCCATGCGGTCGAAGAGCTCATCCGGCGACGGCGCGACCGGCTTCTGCGCCACTGCGACCAGGTCCTCGCCTCCTCGCCGCACGCATGTGAGGAGATGGGCGCGATCACCGACCCCGGCCGCGTGTCCCTGCTGCGCCGTGGCGTCGATCACGAACGGTTCCGACCCGATCCCGAGGCGAGGGAAGAACTGGCACGCCGCCACCGCCTTCCAGAGGGCCGGCCCTTGGCGCTCTTCGTCGGCCGTGTGGACGCCTCCAAACGTGTCATGTGCCTCGCGGAGGCGATCCGCCGCCTCAAACACCTAGGGCACCGCGCGCACCTGGTGGTCGTCGGTTCCGGCGCCGACGCCGACCGCGTCACGGAACTGCTGGGACCCGACGTGACACAGCTCGGTGACCAGCCACAGGAGCGACTGGCTCGCGTGTACGCGGGCTGCGACATCTTTGCGTTCCCGTCTCACACCGAGACCGTCGGCAACGTAGTCGCCGAGGCCATGGCATGCGGCCTGCCCGTGGTCCTGCCGGAGCACGCCGAGACCTCGCAGTGGCTGGCCGCCGCCGGATACGATGGCCTGCTGGTGCGGGACGACACCCCTGAAGGCTGGGCCCGGGCGTTGCGGGAACTGATGGTCCGGCCGGAGTCCCGACGCGTGATGGGACAGCGGGCGGCCCTGACCGCGCGGACCAGGCACCCCACGTGGACGCGGGTTCTGGAGGAGGATCTCCTGCCTGTGTGGCAGCAGGTTGCCAGGATCGGGGGAACACAAGCGACCGCCCGTTCATGAACCCTGCTCACCGAGGTGGCGCGCCATGGTGCGGCCTCCCTTCGCACGCCGACCGGCCGACCGTCCCGCGGTCCGCCGCGGACTCCTGGCGCCGTACATCCCGCCGGTGCAGTGCGGCCATCGCTGACGACGTGTTCAGGGCGAGGATGCCCATGACGGTCGCGGCGACTCCCGACACGGTGAGCACAGTGAGAGGCCATCCGACGTGCAATGTCTCGCCGAACAACGTGGCCCCGACCATTACGGCGACGACCGGCTCGGCCGTGTCGATCACCGTCACCGAGGCGGCGAGCGGTCCCTCCCGGAACGCGCTCTGGATCAACAGAAGTCCGCCGACGCTCGCGACGACGAGGAGATACGTCTGCCAAGCCGAAGCGACAGCGAGGAAACCCAGGGGCATACGGGCCACGGTGGAGCTCAGCAACACCGACTGGAAGCCCATCACCGTACCGGCTGCCAGGGCCATGAAAGACGCCCGCCATACACCGGTGACATACACATACGCGACCAGGGCGCCGACGGCCACCGCGGCGACCGCTCCGAGCGCGAGAAGCCAAGGCCCCAAACGCGCCGTCGCCGGATCCCCGCCACCCGGCCGGGCCGTGGCCAGGGCAGCGGCCAGGCCGCCCGCCACGGCCAGGGTGCCGACCCATTCCCGCGTCCCCAGTCGCACCCCGTGCAGCCGCGCCGACAGTGGAATGGCGAAGACAAGCTCGCAGACGATCAGGGGCTGCACCAGACTGAGCGGACCGAACGCCAGAGCCAGCGCCTGAAAACCGTACGCCACGACCGCCAGTCCGATGCCGGTCACCCACAGCCGTTGCCGCAGCAGGTGCCACACCAGCCGCCACGACAACGCCTCGTCGGCCGGCCGTGCACTCGCAGCCCGCTGCTGCAGAACACCGGCCCCCGCGAAACAGGCCCCGGCTCCCAGAGCGGCGAGAACGACGACGATCACGCGGTAGCCGGCGTTCCGATACGGCGGAACGTGTCAGCCTGGCGACCGCTGCCGCCCTGCATGCCGGCAAGACCGTCGTCGGTCGCTGACACCGGCGGGCCGGGACAGCGGAAGCGCGGGACGGGCAGGGCGGCGGCCGATGAAGAGCCGGGCTTCGGGGCCGTAGAAGGCGTCGCACTTCCATCGAACACGGGGGGCGCTCCTCTGGCCCGGAAGGCGCATGGTTCCCTCGCGGCATGTGAGCGGTCCGGGAACCGTCTCGGTGCGGCGGGCGGCTGGACGGTCACCGGGGCGTCGCCACCGCGTGCAAGGGGAGGGGGTCGGGCGACTTCGCCGGTGTCCGTGGCATGGACGGGAGCGGCGGTACCGGCCGCCGAGGCTCTCCGCACGTCTCGCAGAAACGACCGGCGTGCCATGCGCGTGGGACCACACCCCATGGCGGAGGCAGGGCGCGGACGAGAGACCAAGGGCCCGCATGCAAGTGCGGCCCGTTTCCTGCCGACGACAGGGCCCGGTCTCCCGGAAGCCGCAGCACTGACCCCCCAACCGCGCTGGGACGGGCTCCGCAGAGCACACCGTTGCGGCCTGGTCAGGGCAACTGCCTGCGTGCGTGGACCGGGCGGCCCGGTGACCGACCGTCCGGCGCTCGTTCTCCGAACGTACCGGAAACGGTCCTGTCCCCAGAAACCCCTCCGTGAGCCGGTCGAAGCAGCGACGCAGTATGCGGGAGACCTGCATCTGGGAGACACCGATGACGTCCGCGATCTGCCGTTGGGTTTGCTCCCGGTAGAAACGCAGGTAGAGGACTTGGTGGCCCTGCTCTGGCAACCGCTTCATCAAGGACGCCAGGGGCAGGGTGTCCACGACGCGGCCGAGAGCGGTGTCCTCGGCGCCGATCAGGCAGGCGAGAGGGGAGGCCTGGTCATGCACCATCGGCTCCTCCAGGGAGCGCAGACGGCATTCGTGCGCCGTACGCAGTGCGGAGAGCACCTGGCCATGTTCGAGCCCCGTGTGCTCGGCGATCTGTCTGGTGGTGGGCGAACGTCCGCCGAGCCGCTGTTCGAGGTCCTCGACGGCCTGGAAGACGTGGGCGCTCGCCTCCCGGAGGGACCGGGGCAACCGAACGGCACAGGTGCGGTCGCGCAAGTGGCGCCTGAGCTCACCGGTGATGGTGGGAATCGCGTAGGACAAGAAGGCGTGCCCCCGCGCCGGATCGTAGCCGTCGACGGCCTTGACCAGCCCGAGGGACGCGACCTGAACGAGGTCGTCGAAATCCTCCCCGTGCCCTTGGAACCGGCGGGCCACGCGGCGGGCAAGCGGCACAAGCAGGCGGATGACCTGATCACGGAGGGCGGCCGGCTGCGGTCCCGGCCGCTGATCGGATATCGCGCGCAACAGGGCGTCGAGATGGTCCGAGGGCGGCTCGGCGACGGCGGCGGCATCGCGTGTCCGAAGCGGGTCGGCGGCTGGGGAAGACATGGGCCTCTGGGAGTGTCTGATCGAGTGAGGTCTAGGGGAGTACGAGCCATGACGTGCCGCACGCGGAAGCGGCGAGGAGGGACCGAGCGGCCATGGATGACGCTGCTGTCGGTGACGTCCGACCACGGGCACCATCAGTGGAGACCGCTGACCGTCACCACCAGTACTCACCCGGCACGAGTGCTCTGAAACCGTCCTCACTCATTCGCGGCGCTGCTCTGTCGGACAGATGGGTGACGTCGGACGTGAGGACATGGATCTGGCCGCCCGACCCGCATGCGAGGACAGTACGCAAGCCGATCCCGGAGGTCGCGCACTCGTTGCGGCCGGTACTGCGACGGGCGTCAGAGTTCGGGCATTTATGATGTTCTGTCGATAATGCTGCTTGATCGCGCGGGAGATCGATGCCGGGGTCCTCTCAGGAGTGCCTCGCGCATATATCACGCTGTCCTCGCACGTCGCCGCCATGGCGCCCGGTACCCACATCGGGGCGGGCACGCCCGTGACGGGGCAGGGGGAAGAGGCGAGCGAGAAGGTGGTCAACGACGCGGTGGCCTTCTCGGTGTCGATCGCTGAGCAGCGCGGCCGGAGCACCGACTTCGCCCGGGACATGGTCCGCGACGGAAGAGCCGTGTCCGACCAGGAGGCTGTACGTCTCGACGTCGTGGATGTCGTGGCATCGTCCCGTGATGCTCTGCTCGCCGAGGTGGACGGCCGCCGGGTCGCGGTCGGCCCCCAGGGCGCGGAGCGCGAGGTCGTGCTGCACACGGCGGGAGCACGGGCCGTGGAGCACGGGCTCGGGTTCTTCGGCGAGCTGCGGCAGTGGCTGGCGAGCCCGGAGCTGGCCTACCTCTTCCTGTCGCTCGGCACACTGACCGTGATCTACGAGTTGGCCAGCCCGGGCATGGGTTTCGCCGGGGTCATCGGCGTCGTCCTGCCCGTCCTGGGATTCGTCGCGCTCAGCATGTTGCCCTTCAATGTCGGAGGGCTGCTGCTAGCCCTGGCCGCCGCCCTGTTCGTGGCGGAAGTGTTCACCCCGGGGGTGGGGATCTTCGCCGCTGGGGGAACTGTCGCCCTGGTGTTCGCCGGAGTGCTGATGTTCCGCGGTGAGCTCGGTGTGGATCCCGCGGTGCTGTGGCCGACGGCCCTGGTAGTGGGAAGCGGCTCGGTCTTCGCGGGGCGACTGGCCTGGCGGGCCAGGCAGGCGGCGCCGACGACCGGGCAGCAAACGTTGCTGGATCGTGTGGCGGTCGTACGCCGTGCCCAGGGTGGCAGCGGACAGGTGCTGCTCGAAGGGGCGCGGTGGACCGTCCGCGGCCGTGACACCCCGGTCACCGAGGGCCAACACGTACGCGTGGTGGACCAGGACGGTCTGGACCTGATCGTCGAACCAGCCGAGCCCACCGATCCCTTGGTGGAGCAGGACACCGAACAGGAGGACGGACCATGAGCGCAAGCCTGCTCGGCATCATCGTCGGCGCGGTCGTGCTGCTCCTGCTGCTGATGGCCGCCGTGAAGATCGCGCCCGAGTGCGAGCGCGGTGTGATCTTCCGTCTCGGGCGGAACACTGAACCAGCAGTTTCCCGACAAGGAGGGCGGCTCCGAGAGCGGTATCTCCGACAGTCACAACACGGACAGCCAGGACTCCGGCGGGAATGGCATCGACCGTGGTGATGACGACGTCGGACGGGTCGACTGGCGCTGGAGGGTCGGCGTAGCCCTCGCCATCATCGGGGTGCTCGGCATGATCCTCACGGCGCTCTTCGGAAGATCGCCCTGGCCCGACGACGACCTGGTGCCGCGCAGGAGCCTCCCTGCGGCCGTAGTCGTGCACGCGCAGCGCAGGAGCCTCCCCGCGGCCGTAGTCGTGCACGCGCAGCGCCGCGGTTCTTGCCCTGGGGCACCTGTCGGGCCCAAGCCGGGGCGGCGGAGAGCAGGCACTGATCGGCGCCCAAGAGGGCGAGCACACCCTCCAGGCAACGGCCTGCGAGTGGGAACGTCAGTGCTGGTGGACGACGTGCATGCGGCTCCGTGGACGTCTGGCCCGTGGGCCTCGGTCTGCGGATGATCGTGATGCGGGCCAAACGATCCCGTCGACGACACTCTGAACGACTTTCGAGAACAGTCCGGCTGCCGCTTCTGTCCCTGTTCGCCCGGGATGCCTGCCGAGCCGCGCAGACGGTGGTTCGTGCAAGGCGTCTCGAACTTGCTGCGCCGGTCAGTGCCGGTGGTGTCCGCTGACGTCGAGCCGTACGAACGGGATGACCCTGCCCGCCTCGCGGAACGATGCTTCGGTGCCGTCCACGGGCAGGCCCATGAACGCGTATAGACGGCGGGCAATCCGCGGATGCCGTATCGCGTAGTGGGCCATGATCTCGGCCCCTTCTTCCGGGGGGAGGAACCGCGCGTCGACCGCGTAGTGACTGTTCCTCACCTGGACGACGGTCTGCGGCCGGCGGCGCAGGTTGCGGTACCAGTCCGCCGTCGGTCCGTAGCCGGACGCCACCGTCCAGCTGCCCCCCGCCGGATCGCGGGCCACTACCTCCAGGACCACATGGCGGTCGGCTCCGGTGACGCGACCGGTGTGGTGCAGCAACAGGAACCGTCTACCGAAGACCGGTCCCAGGCCGGCGCGGAACAGCAGGATCGGCAGGCGTAGGGCGAAGCGCCGCCATCCGGCAGGGAGTTGGGGGTTGCTGGTTCCAGGTTGCTGCATCGTCGCCTCCAGGTCCGGGGAATGTCGGCTCTCGGCATCGATTGGGTAAAGGGCCGGAGCGAGAGCCGTGCCATCGCGGCAACCCTTGCATAGCCTAAAGGTTGGGGAGGGGCGTCTGGGCAGGGCGGCTCTCCAGTGCCGCGACACCGCTGGAGTACGCCATGACCATGAAGGAGCCGCCGTCGACCGGCACGTTGCTGTCCTGGATGCCGGTCGCGGTGATGGCCGTGGTGACGGGGGTGGACGTCGTGGCCGGGCCCGGGGTGGGATTGTTGCCGCTGGTGTCGCTCGGGCCGGCCTTCTCCGGGCTGGTCGGAGGATGGCGGCGTACTGCCGTGATCGGCGTGGTGGCGCTGCTGCTGTGCGTGGCACTCGGTCTGTACAACGGGCTGTTCGAGGAGAGCCGGGGTTTCGCAGCCATCGGGTCGGTGGCAGGTGTCACCGGTGTGGGTATCGCGGCCGCCGTGATGCGCTCGCGCCGGGAGACGGAGCTGGCCGGCGTCCGCTCGATCGCCGAGGTCGCCCAGCGGGTGCTGCTGCGGCCCGTGCCTCTGACGGCGGGACCGCTGCAGGTGGCGGTGTCGTACACCTCCGCCGTCGCCGAGGCCCGAATCGGGGGCGATCTCTACGAGGTGGTCGCCTCCCCGCACGGCGTCCGGGTCATCGTCGGCGATGTCCAGGGCAAGGGGCTGGCCGCGGTCGAGACGGCCGCCGTGGTACTCGGCGCCTTCCGGGAGGCCGCCCATGACGAACCCGACCTGGTGGGGCTAGGTGAGCGGCTGGAGCGCAGTGTGGCCCGGGAGTTGGAGGGGGAGAAGTTCGTCACCGCGATCCTCGCCGAGATCGGCTCCGACCGCGAGGCCGTGTTCCTCAACTACGGCCATCCTGCCCCACTGCGCCTGCGCCGGGACGGCACCGCCGACTTCCCGCAGCCGCCCTCCTACGCGTTGCCCCTGGGGCTGGGCGCCCATGGAAACGAGGGTCCCAAGCCGTACCCGGTGGCGTTCCACCCCGGCGAGCAGCTGCTGCTGTACACCGACGGTGTCACCGAGGCCCGCGACGAGCACGGCTCGTTCTTCCCGCTCGCCGACCGGGCGTACCTGCTGAAGGCGGCCGACCCGCACAGTGCGCTGGACGCGTTGCGCGAAGACGTGGTGCGGCACTCGTCCGGGCCGCCGCACGACGACGCCGCGATGCTCCTGCTGCGGTATCACGGTCATGGAATGGGAGAACCTGCTCGGGCCGATTGAGTGTGCGGACGCTTCGGCGCGTAGAAAGGGAGCATGGCGGAACACAGGGCCCCCCTGGGGGACATGGATGATGTTGATGTGGTCACTCGTGCGGTGCTGACCGCGTCACGGCTGCTCGTGGCGGTCTCGGCGCGCTCTCTGGCCGAGGTGGAGGAACGGGTGACGCTTCCGCAGTTCCGCATGCTGGTGGTGCTGTCCACTCGTGGTGCCACGAAGTTGGTCGTGCTCGCGGACCTGCTCCAGGTGGCGCCCTCCACCGCGATGCGCATGGTGGACCGCCTGATCGCCGCCGGGCTCGCCGACCGTCAGGTCAACCCCGACAATCGCCGCGAGACCATGCTCCAGCTCACGGACGAGGGGCGGCGCACCGTCTCGGACGTCACCGCGAGGCGTCGTGCCGAGATCGCGGGGATCGTCGGGAGGCTCGGGTCGGAGCAGCGGGCGGCTCTCGTCGGGGCGCTCACCGCGTTCAACGAGGCGGGTGGCGAGCCCTTGGCCCCGGTGTCGGACGACCCGGAGTTGTATCCGCTGGGATGGGTGGACACGGCGGCCGCGCGCGGCGCCTGAGGGCGCCTATCGTGGAGTCGGCGGCCGGCCCTCGCCAGCGGTGGGGCGGGGCTGGTGACCGCCGTCGCGCTGGGCGTGCATCTGCTCGTCACCGGCGCCGGACGGGCGCTCGTCGGGATCGTCGTGGTGCTCGGGGTATGCCTGGCACTTCGGACTCTGCAGGTCGCCGTGGGACTGCGGGACTGCTGCTGAGCAGCGGGGCCGGGCGCAACCGGTAGTGGTGACCTCGGTCGAGGGTGGGCCCGGCGAGGGCGCCCGGGACGGCCGCTACCTGTGCTCGGTGGCCCGTCCCGAGGGGTCGGTCTCAGTAGGAGGATCTGGCGGGGCTGTGGGCGGTCGACCCGGCCGGGGGATGGGCTCGCGATCGTTTACGAAGGGAGGGTCCCGCCGCGCGGCGTGGCCCCAGACGGGGAGCACGGCCGACTGGTCGGCGTCGCCGCCCTGGCCTGCGCGCTGGTTGCCGGGTGCGGGGTCGCGGCCGTGCGCTCCTTCCGGCTGCTCCCCGCCCCTACGGCGACCGAGACGTGGCCGCGTCCTCCGGCCGATTGAGGACGAGGCCGGCGCGGTGAACCGGCGGCCGCGTCACCCCGACGGCGACGGCGTCGGCGACGCGCCGGGTGTCGGGGCGGTGGTTTTCACATCGAGGTCCGGGCGGGGGGTCAGGACGACCATCGGTGCGCCGGGCTGAGGCACGGGTGGGGTGGCCTGTTCGCTGGGGAGTTTGGGCGGGTTGGTCTGCTGGTAGTTGACCTGGTCGTGGTTGACCAGGCCGGTCTTCTCCAGCACGGTGATGTGGTCGAGCACGGTGTCGTTGGCGAGGTCGGCCAACTGGCGCACGAGGGTGTTCCGCGTGCTGGCGCGGATCTTGGCGATGGTCGGAAAGATCTGGCCGTGCGTGACGCGCATGATCTGCACCGCGGTGGAGTCGAACTCCTTGCCGGTGGCCGCGTCGACGGTTGCCACGAACTGCTCCTGTTGCGGGCTCGCCTGGTTGTTGAGCGTGATGTTCAGCTCTGGAGCGATCTTGCGGCACATCTCGTCGAGACCCGCGTGCCCGACGACCAGATGCTCGCCGGCCTCCTTCATCTCCGGCGTCGTACCGCGCTCCATGGCCATCTCGCCCAGCGGGTACTCCCACAGTCCCGCGGCGCGGACCTTGATGACGAAGTCCCGGTCGGCCTCCGTCAGGGGGCCGTACCGGGTGTTGGCGATGATCCGGTCCGAACCTGTGGCTGCTTTCTCGACTCCCAGCAGGGCGGGGTAGGCGAGCACGGCGACGGTCAGCAGCAGACCGCCGCTCAGAAAGATCGTTCCGAGATTCCACGTACGGCGCATGGCGGCTCCTGGCAGGGGGTGGCCGCTCCGGCGAGTCCGGCATGGTGCGGCGGACTCGCCGTGCGGCTGGGTCGCCAGGGGGTACGGATGAGATCGGCGGATCAATCATTGCGCTGGGTAAAATTTGCAGTGTGCCTGGGATGGGTGTCTCGGTGATTCGGCGTGGTCCGCGCTGACCTGCGGCAACGTAGTAGGGCGACACCCATTCGTGCTGAATCTGGTTGGTCTCAGAGGGGTGTCGGCGCGTCGGCGAAGTCATATGCTCGTTTCGCGGCAGGGGTGCCGCGTCATCCGGCACGCGTGCGGTGAGGGAACCGCCTTCGTGTTCTTCGGCGACCAGGGTGACGGAGGGCTAGGGAGTCCCTGTGTGGGTGGCCAACCCGGTCGATGCGCTGTTGAAGCCAGCCGTCCCGCACGAGTGGCTGCGGTTGCTGGAGGTATCCCCGGCCCGACGATGCCCTGGTTGTGGAAGGTCGTGCCGCCCGCTGTCTAGTGCGCAACCTGGCCTTTCCTGAAGGTGTTGTCTGCTACGCGCGGACCGCGTCCCTGCGGGCAGCCGGACGGCCGCCGGAGGCGCCGGTCTCCGCGGTGCTCCGAAAGTTCTCGTGGGCGGTTGATGCCAGCCTTTGCCCTGTGCAAAGATTGCGGCGTGGAGGCGTCGTCGTACGTGCTTCCTGGAGCGCCGGGAAGTCTGGTCGGCAACCGTCGCCGAGCTGTCCCGGGAAGTCGATGCCACCGCCTCAGAGCACCCCACAAGATGATGAGACGGCCGCCGCCGCGCCGGTGAGCGGCGATGAGCCGACCCTGCTCCAAGGGCCCCATGCGTCGTTGTGGAGACTGTCCGTTCGCCGGGAATTCGAAGGGCGCCTCCCGCCGCGACTGGAGTTGCACCTCGCGGGAGAGCTCGATGCCGACACCGCGCCTGGACTCCGTGAGGATCTGGCTGTACTCGCTGCCCGCTCCAACGAAGGCTTGCTGGTGCTGGACCTGTCGGGTATCACGTTCTGCGATTCGGCAGGGCTCTACACGTTGCTGGGCATTCGCCAGACCCTGCCACTGGCGGATATCGAGGTGCTGTTCACCAGGGCCAGCGCGGTGCTCCGGGCCGCTGCGGACCGGGCCGGTCTGACCACCCACCTTGCGTTGGGCGAAGATACCTGAGTGTGGGGAACCGGGTAGACGCCCACTGCCGAGCCGGCACGGTTACCGGCGCCGGCAGAAGCTCGCGCATGCGGGGTTTCCTGAAGGGCATGGAGGGCTCTGCCGCCAGCCAGGGCACTGGGACCGTGGCCAATGGCCGGAGCATGATCGGTGCGCGCGGCCCGGCTAATGGCTCGTCACGCATCGTCGGCCGGGCAATCGACCTGCTGCTCGTCCCGCGACACTGCCGGAGTGGGCGTTGACGCTCCGCGCCGGGCAGGAGCTGGCCGTGCGGTTGCGCCGGGATACCTCTGCCAGCCGGTATCCCTCAGCTGACACCGGTCTCGAGGCCACACTCCGTGCCTGGCGACGCTGGGCCTCCGTCGTGGTCGCGGACGTTCCACGCTTTCACCGGTGCGGGCTTCTGCCTGCTCGGCGCCCTGGGCCTGCTCCGCTTCCCGGACACCGTGAGCCGTCTCCACGCCGCCGCCAAGGCCCAGGCCCTCGGCCTGCTGCTCACCTTGGTCGGAGCGGCCGCGCAAGCGCCCGCGCGCCATGCCCCCGTCCTGCTGCTCGTCGCCCTCTTTCAGCTGCTCACCGCTCCGATCACCAGCCAGATCATCGGCCGCACCGCCTACCGCACCCACGGCCTCGACCGTGACCTGCTGCTCCGCGACGAACTGGCGGACCGCCTCGCGCGCGAGGGCACCCCCATCCACGAACCCGACCGGCCCGAGCGCGATGAGGACTCCGAACGCTGAACGCGCCGCTGCGAGCTCACGGTCATCGGCGGGCCGTCGGGTCTCAGCCGCCGCGGCACGAGCGGGGCGCCGCCGGCAGGACCTGTGGCAGCGGCGGACGGGTGCAGTGACATGTGCGCCGGTGTCGCCGGGAGGCAACCCGTCAAGCCCTCAGGATGGCTACGCCCGGGCGGAGCGGGTGTGCATCAGCGGAGGCGGAAGGGGCCGACGGCGCATGAAGGTATCCGACTACATCCTCCCGCGGTTGCGTGAGTGGGAGGTCGACGGCCTTCGCCTATGCCGGATGGCATCAACGGTCTGCTGACGGCATGGGGGCGCACCGACAACCACCCACGGTTCGTTCAGCCCCGGCGTGGAGATGTCCGCCTTCCAGACTGTGGGGTACGCGAAGTTCTCCGGCAGCCTGTGCGACGCCAAGCTCGACCATGTTCCCGTGGTCGCGCTGGTCGGACAGACCAACCGCAGTGCGATGGGCGGCTCGTACCAACAGGAAGTCGACCTGCAGAACTTGTACAACGACGTGGCCTCGGACTTCTGCGAGACGTCGATGGTGCGGAGCAGCCGCCGAACCTCATCGAGGCGATGCGCACCGCGTACGCCAAGCGCACCGTCACCGCGATCGTCATCCCCGCCGACGTACAGGAGCTGGACTACAGCCCGCCGTCGAACGTCTTCAAGATGGTGCCGTCGAGCATGGGGCTCAGCCACTATGCGCCGGTGCCCGCTTGCACGGGCCATCTCCGGCATTGTCCGCGCCCTCGTGATCGGCGTCGCTATCGGTGTGCTGGCCGGCCTGTCGTGCCGGTCAGGCAGCGTATCGGCGTGGTGGGAGATCCTCGTTCGGGGATCACCGCCGCGTTCGGCGGATCATAGGGCCAGGGGGATCGGGGTACCCGGGGCTCGCAGTCCGCCTGCCCCAGCAGGCGAGCTTCTTCCGCACAGGTACGTGGCCCCCTATGGGCTGGCGTCATATTCGGCCGGAGCGCACCACGGTGACCGGACAGTGCGCATGATGGAGCATGGCCTGACTGACCGAGCCCAGCAGCAGTCCGGTGAATCCGCCACGCCCGCGCGCGCCGACCACCATCAGCTGGGCGCCACGACTCGCCTCGATCAGGGTGGGCCGCGTACGGCCTCGCACGGCACGCGTACGTACAGTCACCTCGGGGTGCTCCTCCCGGTGCCCCGACAGGGCCTCGTCCAGGAGCCTCTCCTCGTGTGCCTGAAGAGTCTCCACGTCACCGATCAGGTCCACCAGGTCCATCGGGCGGGCGTCTCCGTGGTCACTCCATGTCCCCCAGACGTGCAGCGCCACCAGGCCCGTGCCACGCAGCGAAGCCTCTTCGAAGGCGAACGTGATCGCTCCCCGGTTGTGGGGAGTATCGTCCACCGCCACCAGCACCGGGCCCTCCGCCGCCATCTGGTCCCGCACCACCATCACCGGGCAGTGGCTGTGAGCGGCCAGGTGGACCGACGTCGACCCCAGCAGCAGCCCGGCGAAACCGCCCGAGCCGCGGTGGCCCACCACGATCAGCTGCGCCGTCTTCGACTCCGTTTCCAGGGCTGTGACGGCCTCGCCCGCGATGACCGCGCGGTCGGCCACTACCCCGGGTGCAGCGGCCAGGGCTCGTTCGACGGCTTCGGAGAGCAGATGGGAGATGGATTCCCGTACGCCCCCCGTGGGCGGTCCCAGCGGCGATCCGCCCGGCGGAACGTGCATGGCGGGCCAGACGAAGGCATGCACGACGCGCAGCTCCGCCCTCCTGATCAGCGCCTCTCGTGCCGCGGCCTCCACTGCGGCCAACGCGGAGGGTGAGCCGTCCACTCCCACCACGACCCGCCTGGGCAGCACGCTGCGCCCTCCTTGCCACGGCCTCGACGCGGGGGCAACAGCCCGGCGTCCTGCTCTTCCAGACTCTCGCACCGCCTCAACCGGCGCTACCGCAGGCCGGTCGTACCGTCGGCTGCACGCTCGGATGCCCGTGACGGTCAGTGTTCGCGACTCCGCGGTTCGGGAAGAGGGAGTTGCCGGTGTGTCGCTGACGGTGGGCATGCTGGCCCACCGCGTGGCGCATGTCATCGGGTTCGAGGAGGAGGCGGCCTGGAGCGTTTGTGGGTCGGCCTCGCGCTACTCTTCGGCGGTGTCGTCTTCGCCGTCCTCGGCACCGCGGCGGGAACGGAGTACACCACCGCCTGGCTGCTGGAGAAGAGCCTGTCGGTCGACGACCAGTTCGTCTTCGCGGTGATCTTCGCCTACTCCAAGGTCCCCCGCGCCTACCAGCACCGTGTGCTGTTCTTCGGCGTCATCGGCGCCCCTGGTCTTCCGCGCCGTCTTCCTCTCCCTCGGCGTCGCCGTGGTGAGCCGTTTCACCGCTGTCCTGTAAGGCTTCGCCGCTTCCCTCTTCTACAGCACATACAAGCTCTTCAAAGAGGAGGATCTGAGTACCTTGAAACCCCCGAGCGCATCAGGACCAAGGATCACCCCTGACCCCCTTGCGTTGCCGCAAAGGGAACGCGCGGGCCTGCACCCCGGTCGGAGGTCCTGGGCTATGGCCGCGTCCCGTCGCTGGTACCAGCCGCCATGCCTCTGAGGACGGGAAGCGAGGGGCGGCGCGGCGTGGAGCAACGGTGAGCGCCAAAGGCTGTCCCCTCCCAGCTGGTGCAGAAGGGCAGAAGGGCCTTCGTGTCCGGGGAGCCGACGAGTGACGGGTGCTGTAGCCCGAGCCCTCATGAGGGCTCATGCAGGGACGTGCGGGTGCAAGGCTAGCGCGGTCGGGGCGGTAGGAGACGGACGGTCGTGATGGCGTGCCGGTGTATGCCGGTGATCTCGATGGTCCAGTCCGCGAGCTGGATGCTGTCCCCAGGACGCTGCGGCAGATGCCCCAATCGGGCCAGGACGAGGCCGGCGATCGTCGTGTACGGGGGATGGTCGAGGTCGCCGACGTCGACCCCGATGTCGGGCAGGTCGTGGAGGGGGAAGCTGCCGGGCAGGACCAGAGATCCATCGCGTTGCGTGTGCACGGTCATCACGTCGCTGTCGGTCTCGTCGTAGATCTCGCCGACGATCTCCTCCAAGAGATCCTCGATGGTCACGATGCCCCCGACAGAGCCGTGCTCGTCTACGACGACGGCGAACTGTTGGCGGGCGGCCATCAGGCGCCGCAACGCCTCGGAGACCTTCATGAAGTCGGAGAAGAAGGGCGTGGCCTGGGCGAGATCGGCGACCGAGGTGCTGTCCTCACTGGTAATGAGGTCGCGCAGGTGAACGATGCCGATGACCTCGTCGATCTGGCCGGCTCGAAGGACCGGGGCGCGGGAGTGCCCGGAGTGGGCCAGGTCGAGGCGGGCCTGGGCGGCCGGCATGTCGTCGGGCAGGGTGAAGACCGAGCGGCGCGGGATGAGGACGGCACGCAAGGGGCGCTCGTGGATCTCCAGGGCGCCGGAGATGATGGTGCGCTGTTCAGTGGTCAGTCCCCGGTGGCTGACGACCATGTCGCGCAGTTCTTCGGGGCTGGGAGGCTGCTCCTTCTCGCGCGGGTTGCCGCCGAGCAGCCGGACGACCAGGTCGGTCGTCCGGCTCAGGGCCCATACGGCCGGACGGGAGGCGGTGGCCAGCACGTCCAGGGGCGTGGCGGCCAGCAGGGCCCACCGTTGTGCGTACTGCATGGCCAGACGCTTGGGCGCGAGTTCGCCCGCCACCAGGGTCACAAAGGTGAGGATCAAGGTCACCAGGGCGATCGCCAGCGGCTCGGCGGCCCGCCCGGCGAAGCCCAGAACGGGCATCAGGGGCTCGGCCAGCGACACCGCTGCGGTGGCCGAGGCCAGGAATCCCGCCAGGGTGATGCCGATCTGGATGGTGGCCAGGAACCGATTGGGGTCCTCCGTCAGGCGCACCAGCCGAGCGGCAGAGGCTCCCTCACTGCGGCCCAGGCGTCTTACCTGACTCTCCCGCAGGGAGATCATCGCGATCTCAGTCCCGGCGAACAGTGCATTCAGCACGATCAGCGCGGCAACGAGGATGAGGGTCAACCAGGAGCCGTCCATAACGCCACAGTGCCATCAGAGGGCACCTGGCGCTGTGTGCGGCGGCCGGGCTTCCTGCCCCGACGCGGCGGGGACGGAGACCTGCTGCGGGAAGGACCTGTGCCCTGATCGAAGGGGAGACCTCGCGCTGACTCCGGTTCACTTCCCGACCGGACTGGCAGGCGCTGCGGCAGGGCCGGCTGTGCCGCTTCGGGTGCTGCGCCAGCACCTGCTCCAGCACGTCAGCGGCCCGCTGCACGACGACGCGGCCATGCTGATGCTCCGCCTCCGCTGGCGCTCGCGGGCCCCTCATCCAGGCCTGCAGGCAGTGGAAATTGGACCAGATCCCGGCCGGCGTGAAGCCTGCGACGCTCGGCGACTCGTCGAAGGTGGCAGTGGGGCAGATCGTCCTGGCCATGGGATCGCCGCTGGGCCTGTCCCAGCAGCGTCACTCAAGGCGTCGTCTCAGCAGTCGGCCGCACCGTGAGCGAGAGCCGCGGGGGCGGCGGCGCCCTGCGGTGACGATCGCCAACATGGTGCAGACCTCGGCTTTGATCAACCCGGGCATCAGCGGGGCGCGTTGGTCAATCCGGACAGTGAGGTGATCGGCATTCCGGCGCTGGCGGCCAGGGATCCGGGGCGGGACGACAGTGCGGCACCAGGGATCGGATTCGCGATTCCCGCCGCGATGGGGAAGAGCAGTGCGGCAGCTGGCCGATCAGCTCGGTGCGCCCGGCACGTCACTGGAGGATCTCGCCGATGACGCCCTGGACCTGTTGGGCAGGTTCGGTGGGGCGCCAGCGTCCGGCGTCGCTACCGGGGTCGGCCTCGCCGTCCAGGTCCTCGGCACGGCAGTGCTGGCCCCGCTGTTGGTCTTGTTCTTCCTGCGTGACTCCGACCGGGCCGCCGGCACCCTGCGCGCGCTCGTCCCGGGCGGCAGCACCGACACGGTCGAGGCGATGGCCCGGCGGGCCTTCGAAGGAGTCGGGTCATGCGGGGCACCACCGTGGTGGCGCTCATCGACGCTGTCTTCATCACCATCGGCCTGCTGATCCTGCGTGTGCCGGGTTGCTTTCGGGCCCCGGCGCGATCGTCTTCATCGGCGCCTACGTGCCCTACATCGGCGCCTTGATCTCGGGGGCCGCGGCGGTACTCGTCGCGCTCGCCGACCGGGGGCTCGCCATCGCGCTGTGGGTACTCGGGGTGGTGCTCCTGGTCCAAGTTCTGGAAGGGAACGTACTCCAGCCGGTGGTACAGAGCCGCACCGTGCGGATCCACCCTGCCGTCATCCGCGACGCCGACCCGCACCGTCTGGCCGGCCGCTGACCCCGGTTGCAGCGGAGTGATGCGCACCGGCAGCCACACGGCGGCGAGCGTCAGAGCTGAAAGCCCAAGACCGTACATGGCGGTGACCGCCACGCGACGCCGGCTGGATTGCGGTGGGGCTGGTCGCTTCCGCCTCAACCTCAGTGCTCCCACCTCCGCCTCCCTGATGCGCTGCGGGCACGACCGACATGGGTAACGAGCGTGGTGAAGGAGGGAAACGCGGACGGTGTAGGTCTCTGCTGTCCGCGCGGACCGGCGAAGTAGGAGGTGGGCACGACGACTTCGCCGTGCCCACCGTTCTCCGGTCTTCATAGCCGGCGATCTGCCTTGCCGGCGTCATTCATCCGGTGAAGGGGATGTCAGTCCTGGTGCGTCGGTCGCGTCGTCGTCGACATAGGTGGGGATCTGGGAATGCACCTGCAGTGCGATTTCGCCGGCTCGTTCGAAGCGCAAGGTGATCCACACGTAATCCCCGCCCCGGATCTGCTGGCGCAGATCCCTGAGCAGCAGGTGGGTGCGCCCCTTCTCCAGCTCGACCAGTCTCCCGCTGGGCACGTCCACCGGACCTCGCACAGTGCCGTCCGCGTCCACGATGTCCACGGATCGTGCGACGGCCGTCTCCGCACCGAGCAGCCTGTCCTCGCGTTGTCCCTGGTTGAACAACCAGAGATAGAACGGGGCGTCGTCACCCGGCTTCCACGGGCCGTCGGGAGGTTCGGCGATATGCGCGTACCGGATCAGGACCGGTCCCACACGGGCGTTGGCACCCGGTGGGTTGTACTCGCCCTCGGTACTGCCACATCCTGTCGCCCCCCACATCGCCGCGAGACAGCCCATCACGAGGAAGAGGACTGCCCTCCGCCACGGTTTCGATGTCCTTGTCCACACGCCCAAGCCACCTCGTTCCTGGAGTTCCATCAGCACACAGGGCGCCGCTGTTACGCATGCCCCGCCTGCCGTCCTCGGCCTCACTCCTTGGGCCAGGCGAGTGGATCCAGGACGGGGATCGGCCGCCTACGGGCGGCGAAGCCGGCTTGCGGCGTGCTTCTGGCTGACCCGAACAGAGCGTGGATGGCTTGTGGACGCCCCAGGAAGAGCCGGCTGCCAGGAAGCCTGCATCCCTCCGAGCCGGGCATCCTGAGCCAGATGTCCTTATCCGTCCGCAGGTGCCGGCACGAGGGCGACGGGGCAGTGGGCTGTATGCAGGACCTCGCCGCTCACCGAGCCGAGGAGCAGCCTGCGCAGGCCCGCTCGCCCGCGTGAGCCGACCACCAGCAGGGCGGCCTTCTCGGACAGCTCCGTCAGGTACGTCGCCGGATGGGTCCACTTGAGACGCAGCCCGACCGGTACATCTGGGTACCGGTCGCGGAGCTGGGCGACGCGTTCCTGGAGGAAGTGCCGGGCAGTGTCCTCGGTCTGGCGCATATCCGGTTCCAGTGCGGTGCTCGTTCGTGGGAGTGGCAGCAGCGCGGGCTGGTGAAGGGCATGCACGACCTGAAGGTGGGCGGTCCGGCGGTGGGCCTCCGCGAACGCGAACTCCGCTGCCTCCGGCGAGTAATGCACGAGGTCGGCACCGAAGACGATGGGTCTGCCCGGGGTCTCGGCTGGTCGGCCAGGACGCATTACGAGGACCGGGCAGCGGGCATGCGTGGCCACCTGAAGGCTTACCGAGCCGAGAGGCAAGCGGGGGAAACCGCCGGCGCCGCGATGACCCAGCACCACGAGCGACGCCTCTGCCGAGCGCACTACCAGCGTCCCGGCGGGATCGCCGAATGGCAATTCTCCCGCGACGGTCAGCTGCGGGAACGCCGACCGGGCCACTGCCTCGAACCGGTCCACGACAGCCGCGCCCCGCTGCACGGCGGACCTTCCCTCAGTGTCCTTCTCATCCGCGTTCCCGAACGGCCCGGGCAGTTGCACGGCGTGGGCGATGTGCAGCGGAACACCACGCAGAGCAGCCTGATGGGCCGCGTACCGCACGAGAATGTCCTGATCGTCGGCGTCGTCGACACCTACGATGACGGGTCTCGCGTCCACCATCTCGCCTCCCGAGATTTCTCAGAGCGTGCCGGGTTCGGGCTGGCCCCCAAGGAGGTGCGATGGCGCGGGCAGAGCCACCCCGCCCGGCTGGGGCGACTACTGTTCACCGCCGCCGGGCACTGACAGGATCGCCGTGAGCAGCACTCCGACAGCGGCCAGGACGACCAACGCCAGGGCGACCTTGACCGTCCACGAGCGCTCTTCACCGTCATCAAGGCCCAGACCGGTGACCTCCTCATCGTCCTTGTCGGCGCGCCCGGTGACCGCGCCGAGGTCCCCGCGGTCCGTAGGCCGGTCGTCACCCGTTGGCTCGGTGAACTGCGCGTTGAGGTCTTCGATGCGCCGTGCCATCTCTGGATCATCACTGGCCAGACGTTGCTCGATCCGAGCGAGTACTCGCTCCTCGTCCTTTGGTGCGCTCATGTCGGTCACCTCGTGTCAAGTGACAGCCGACGTCACCCGCCTCCACTGCAGCCGCGTGCCGGGTACCCCATGACCAGGTGCACCAAGCGCGCCCATGAGGGGGCTGGCCTCAGGAGCAGCGCGGCCCTCGTCCGAACCACCTCTCATCTGTCGCCACGGTCCTGTTCGGCAGCGTTGGGGGCTTGCGCGACGGTTCAGATGTGGGTCTATCGGGTGTTGCTCCGGCGGAATCGCGGCGCGAGGATGCGCCGCCCGGATTCTTTGTCGCCGGGTCGTCGGCGCGGCCGGAGGGGGCGGGGGGCGGGACGCAGCACGCTGAGCACGACGGAGCCGGCCAGGACTGTGACGATCACCGCGAGACCGAGGAGGGACGCATTGCCCCGTCCCGCCAGCCGACCAGCAGTCCCGTGCCCGCCTACGACCCGAAAGACCTTGGAGAAGCCGGCCACCGCGCTGGGACTCCGTTCTGCCCGAGCAGCCAAAACACTCGCCCACCCGACAGATGACGATCAGCGACGTCTCATCACCCCAATGGAAACGCGAGGTCAGTGTTGAAGTCCTGATAGCCAGGGAAGATCGACTCCCGTTGAAGGGAGGGATCGTCCAGGCAGATCAGGGGCAGGCGTGTGGAGGTGCGCAGCTCACCGTCCGGGTGGAGGCGGCGCTCACGGGGCCGGCCGAGCACCGGAGAAAGGCGCGCGCCTTGTTCGAGGAGATGGGCCGGGGGAGGTACGGGGCGCCGCGGTAACGGTCAGGAACGGCTGATCGTTCCGCACTCCGTGCCGTTGGACTCCTGGTCGTCACCCAACGGACGGCTGCGGTCGTAGGGGTCTTGGGCGGGTCCAGTGGGCGGCGCTCCGGTGGGGGTCTCGGCAGGGAAGGTGGGGTGGAAGTAGCCGTCGTGGACGCCGCATTCGTCGTTGTAGTACCTCGCGTCCCACTTCTCGAGCAGAAGTCTGCCTTCGGTGGCGATCAACCTGTGCGGGTCCGCCAGGGTCATGGTGAGGTCGCGGCGGATGACGGTGCGTGCCACCAAAGCGTCGCCTGTGTCACTTCCATGGGCCTTCACCAGTGGGTAGACGAAGGTGTAGTCGGCATGCACACGGACCTCGCCACGGCGCGCGGCGGTGAACGTCATGTGACCGCGCACTTTGATCACGTCACCGGCCAGGTCCACCTCCTGTGGGTCGAAGCGGCTGAAGAGCGCGACGGGGTCGTTGCTCCGGGTCGGCTCGTGCAGTGACCGTCGCAGTTGGGACAGGAGGGCCGGCTGCTTCGGTTCGAGCAGGGCCAGCGCCTCGTCGGGCTGTCTCCCGTGCAGGACGGCGGGATCGAGGTTGGAGGCGACCAGGAAGTCCTTCGTCCGGCGCAGGGCGAGCGCCACGTCGTGCTCGCTCAGTCCGGGGACCGCCTTCGGCACCGGCAGTTCGATGGCCTCCGCGCCGTCGGCCCATCGCTGGGCGGGTGATCCGAGGAATGGATGGTCGCGGGTGGGTAGCTCGGCCTGCTCCGCCTCGCCCGGTGCGGTGGAGGGCAAAGACGTCTCGGCGGGCAGGCGTGACGGGGAGGGGTCCGATGCCACCGAATCGTGGCCGGGGAGTCGGTCCAGCAGGAGGGAAGGACGGACGGCGACCACGGCGAGCGCCAGGGCCAGAGCCACGCCGAGGGCCGATCCCAGCTGACGGCTGCTGCTGCGCCTTCCGTTGACCTCCTGCCGGGCGGGGCTGGTACGCCAGCTGACCGGGGCCTGATGGTCTGTCCGGTGCGCGCCGCGCAGACGCCACCGGCGGCCGGGTCGGCCGCTCCGCTCCGCCGCCGCTTGTTCGCGCAGCCGCCGGGTCACCATCCGGGCCCGTGCCGACGGCTCCTTCGGCGAGGGCGCGCTACCGCCCTCCACGGACTCGCGCAGGAACGCATCCCACTGCTCGTCGGCGATGGCGGAGCCCTCGCCGGACCGCTCGTCGGGCTGGTCGGAGGGCGGGACGGTACTCACGGGCTCACTCTCATCGGACGGTCCAAGACGTGGCGTCGGCGCCCGGGCGCGGCCCTCTCGCCGCTATGGCGGGTTGCGTGACCCAGACGGCCCGGGCGTCCAAGTGTGATCATTCCTAGGTGGCGTTCTGGCTGGTCACAAGCCATGCACAGCATCATGCGCCGACTGTGATCGAACCGGTACGGGTTTGAAGCGCGGCGCCCGTACCAGGGGCCTCCGTTTCCCTCCTTGTGGTCACCCTGTGACGCGATCCCGAAGAACGCCCCTTGCACCCCGGGCGCGCCGCCGCGTCACACGCCCTCGACTTCACGGACTCATGCGAATACGGAACTGAGACCACCCTTCATGTCTCTCACCGCGCCCCCCCCGGAGCTGTCCCGTGTGTCCGGCAACGACCCGATTCCGCCAGGGGCATGGTGGCGGCAGGCCGCACGGCGCCGCACTTCCGCCGGTCAGGATGGTCACGCAGGATGGGGCCGTGGCTTCGTCAGTCGAAGAGAGGACTCGCCATGCCCGGCCTCAGAGGTACCTCGGTGACAGTGGTGATGGGCGGAGTCCTGGTGTTGACCGGATGCCAGGACGCGTCGATCTCCCAGGCCGGCCCGGGCACCCCCTCCTCTTCGCCTTCCGCGCACGCTTCTGCGGTGGCAGGCACCCCTGTGGACGGCCCGGCCATCACTACGCCCCCGAGAGCCGCCACCACCACGCCCTCGCCGTCGCGCACCTCCGCCGCCCCGGCCAAGGCTGTCTCCCCCGCCCCCGCCGGGACTCTCACCACGCCCGCAGGCGACTACGACTGTCGCAATCTGACCGCCGCCAACGAAGTGAAGGCAGCCGTGACGAGGGCATACCGGCGCAGCTTTCCCCGCTACGTCCATGTCCAGCCGGTGCCGCAGCAGTTCTTCTACGGCCAGTGCGGCGGCGTCCGCTACGCCGCCACCCGGTTCGACTCCACCCCCGGTGCCACGCACGAAGAACTCGTGGGCATGCAGGACGAGGGCAGCGCCATCAAGTACTTCCGCGGTACTTCCGGGGACAACTGGATCTACGTCGCCAGCGACGGCTTCCCCCGTGGACCACAGGGGTGCGGCGATGTCCCGCAGATTCCCGAAGAGTTGGCCGCGGCCTGGAGGAACTGCCCGGTCGTGCGGTGACCTTCGAACCTCGGCGACTTCGACCGGCCTTCCGGCCGGCGGAGGTCGGGGCCTCGTCGGTACGGGGCGTCGTCGTTGCCGACAGCACCAAGTCCCTTGCTCTTCGGCGGAGACCTGAAGGAGGCCCGAGCCGGGCGCGTCACGCCGGGCCGGTCCTCGCATGACCAGGCGAGGACCGACCAGGCGAGGACCGACCAGGCGAGGAACGACCAGGCGAGTCGTGGCGGCGGACTGCGGTACTCGCGCAGTTCGGCCGCTCGAAGACTTCCGGATTCCGGCAGTGACGGCAGGCCGCGCGTGGGGCAGACTTCGCGCCGGAGAAGCGCGGACTAGGAGCGGGACGTGACGGTTTTCCTGTGGTGCTGGATCGGCCTGTTCACGGGGGTACTCCTGCCTCTCGGTATCGCCATGCTCCGCGGCGGGGCACCGAGGAGGGCGCGCACACGGTGGTCCCCGGCACGGACCCGTGTGCAGGGAGTCGCCGTGCTCGTGCTGTACGGGGGCGGCATGGTGCCCGCAGTGGCCGACCTGGCGGGCATGCTTCGTGAGGCCGCCGACATCCTGCTGTCCGCGACCTCACCCCACCTGCTGTTCCTGATCCTGGGACTGCAGGGCGGCGCGGCCCTGTCCGACTGGTTCGGACGGCGGACCGGGCCGTGGCCGGGCCCGTCCACGGCGCAGTCGCGGCAGTTCGGCTGACCCACATCGCGCTGCTGCCCGCTCCTTCAGACCCCGCGGATTCCAGAAACTCACGTGCAACCCTCCGCCCCCACTGCGAGTCTCTGAGCGCCAACTGTTCGCAAAGCCAGGGAGATTCCAGGCGCATGTGGACGGTGTCGCTTCATCGGCCGCGATACCCACCCGCCAATCCCACCTGTCCCAGGAGAACCCACATGCACAGACGCACCCGTACCGCTCTGGCCGTGGCCACGGTCGCCGCCCTCACGGGCGGACTGGCAGTGACCGCCACGGGCACGGCGTCGGCGGACGACACCCCGGCCATCGCCCAGGCCGACTTCAACGCCGACGGCTACGGTGACGTGGCCGTCTCCGCCGGGCCCGCCTACGTGAACGGCCGGTCCGGAGCAGGAACGGTCACGGTTGTCTACGGTGGCGCCTCCGGCAACCGCTACGCCACCATCAGCCAGAACGCCTCCGGCGTCCCGGGCACCGCCGAGCAGGGCGACTACTTCGGAGCGGACACCGCGTACGGCGACTTCGACGGCGACGGCTACGACGACCTGGCCGTGGGCGCCCCGGGCGAGGACGTCGGCGGGGACACCGACGGCGGTACCGCGGTGATCCTCTGGGGCTCGGCGAGCGGTCTGAAGGGCGGCACCACCCTCACCGATCCGCGTCCGACCAAGCACGACTACTTCGGCGGCACGCTGGAGGCCGGCGACTTCGACGGTGACGGCAAGGACGACATCGCCCTCGGCTCCAGCGGCTCGACCATCGACATCCACCGTGGCGGCTTCGGCCGCACCAAGGGCACCACGGGCGGGCGCTACACCGCACAGGCACCCATCTACGCCGGCGCCGCCGACGGCGGCGGCCCGCTCAACCTGCACTCCGGCGACATCAACGGCGACGGCACCGACGACCTGATCGTCAACGGCTACGCCACCGACGACGACTACAACGCCAACTACTGGCTGCCCGGTGGCGCGAGCGGCGCCACAGGAGACGGCGCCCAGAGGCTGCCCGCCGGCATCATCACCGACATCGGTGACACGGACGAGGACGGCTACGGCGACATCGTCATCGGCATCCGCTGGGACGAGGGCGTCGCGGGCGCCAACCAGGGTGGCACGGCGCACATCGTGCACGGCACCGCCGACGGCCCGGCCTACGGCGACACGCAGACGTTCACCCAGGACAGCTCGGGTGTCCCGGGCGCGAGCGAGTCCGGCGACTCCTTCGCCGACGAGATCGACCTCGGCGACATCAACGGCGACGGCCACCTCGACCTGGTCGTCGGCGCCCCGGGCGAGAACCTCGCGGGCGTCGCCGACACCGGAGCGGTCACCGTCCTGTACGGCGCGGCCGACGGTTCCGGCATCACCGGCCAGGGCGCGAGGTTCCTCAGCCAGGACACCCCGGGCGTCCCGAACTCCAACGAGACGAACGACCTCTTCGGCTCCGACGTCCGCCTCACCGACCTTGACGGCGACGGCCGCGCGGACGTGGTCGTCGGCGCGTTGGGCGAGAACGGTGGCAACGGCGCCGTCTACGCTCTGCGCTCCGGCGCCGACGGCACCCTGTCCGCCTCCAGCGGCATCTACACCTCCACCGTCGGCATCTCGGCCAGCGGGTCCCCGCAGTTCGGCCAGAACTTCGCCGACTGACCCCCTCCACTCCTCGACAGGCCCGCCTGCCCACGGGCGGGCCTGTCTCCGCATCCGAGAACCGAAGGAGCCGCTCGTGCGCGCACGATCCTCCGTGCTGCTCACCGCCACTGTCGTCGTGATGGCCGCCGCGACGCCGGTGACCGCGGGCCCGGCCACCGCCACCGCGTCGACGCACCACGACGACTTCAACGGCGACGGATACCGCGACCTGGCCGTCGCCGACCCGTCCGCCACCGTCTCGGGCAAGAGCGCCGCCGGAGCCGTCGTCGTGTTCTACGGCTCGGCCGACGGAGTCAGCGCCGGCAACCGGCAGGTGATCACGCAGGCGAGCACCGGCGTTCCGGGCGCGCCCGAGAGCGGCGACATGTTCGCCGACACTCTCGCCGCCGCGGACCTCGACGGGGACGGCTACGCGGACCTTCTGGTCGGTGCGGAGCGCGAGGACATCGGCACCGAGAAGGACGCAGGGCTGGTGACCGTGGTCTGGGGCGGTGCCTCCGGGCTCGGCTCCGGCGTGACGCTCGACCCGGGCGACCTGCCCGACACCGGCTGTGGTTTCGGCCTCGCACTGGCCGCCGGCGACGGCGACGGTGACGGCACCGCCGACGTCACGGTGGGGTCCTACTGCGGCGCCACCCACTTCCGGGGCCCGTTCACCCGAGCCGGCGACGCCGCCGACCGCGCACAGGACGGACTGCTCGGCACCACCCGAGGTGTCCTGTTCGGGAACGTCGACGGTGACACGGCGCTCGAGCGCATCATGGTCCCGGGCCGGTACGGCGACGACCCGGGCGGCATGGTCTACGTCGACGACTGGACGCAGGGCCAGTACGTACGCACGGAACTCACCGACGCCGACGGCACCACCGGCGCGACGGGCGACGTCGACGGCGACGGGTACGGCGACCTCGTCCTCGGCGACACCGACACCCCGACCGCCGAGAAGCCGGGCGGTCACGTCGGGGGCGAGGTCTCGGTCTGGTACGGAGGCCCGGCGGGGATCGCCCCCGGGCAGCGGCCCACCCGCATCAACCAGGACACCGCCGGAGTGCCGGGAACCGGCGAGGACGGCGACGAGTTCGGGTCCGCGCTCAGCGCGGGTGACGTCGACGGCGACGGCCGCGCCGACATCGCCGTGGGCGTTCCCGGCGAGGCGCTGTCCGGCCGGGACCTGGCCGGCGCCGTCACCGTGCTGTTCGGCTCCGCGAACGGCCTCACCGGCAGCGGCGCACGCTCTTACCACCAGGACAGTGAGGGGGTCTCCGGTGCCGCAGAGAACGCCGACGCCTGGGGCACTGCCGTGCACCTGACCGACCACGGCCGCGACGGCCGGGCCGATCTCACCGTCGGCGTCCCGGGCGAGAACGGCTGGGGCTGTACCTGGAACGCGCGCGGCACCGCCGCGGGTGTCACGGTCACCGGCGCCTTCCACGTCTGCGCGGACAAGCTGAACCTCACCGGTGGCCACCGCGGCCTGGGCTCCACGATCGCCGACTGAACCCCGGCCCGGGAAACCGCCGGCCAGGCACTCATCAGCACCGCAAGCAGGGCAGCAGAAACGACGAACAAAAGGACGCGAGCCCACGCCGGTTGGCTAGATATGGCGGCCGTGGTGGCCAGTACGCAGAACGGCAGCAACGCTGCTGCCGTGGGCAGACGCTGGTGCGGTCGTTACTGTCTCATGCGCTGCCACCGGGCCGTGATGGGATTGCCATCCTCATCATGATCGACGTCTTCATACCGTAAGACACCGGTAGACGGCTTTGCAGACCGGTGGAACGGGGAGCGCGGGGGAGGCACTCACTCGTCCGACGTCGTGTCACATTGGCTGCAACCGGCAGAAAGGAGGAAATGGGCCTCATGGCGAGTTCTTCAGGTGCAGTGGGCCGGACCGTCACCCGCGAAGCCTATGAGCCGGGTTCATTTCGAGGGCGGACCGCCGGACCCGTGCACAACCGGTCTTGCGGAAGCGAGGCAGTCTGCGGCGGGGGAAGGCCAGCGTTGTTGCCGGGCGCCATCGACTGGGAAGAGTGGCCCGGGCCACGGAAGGCAGGCTCAGCGCTGATCGCCAGTGACGGCGCAACCCGGGTGTGCTGTAGCGCATCCGGGCTGGCCATGAGCCAGGAGGTGTCCCGACTGATGCGGGGGGATGTGATGATGCCCGCTACTAGGCCTCCTTCCATGACGACGGGTACTCCGGCCCGCCCGGAACCGGAGGCACCAGCCGGTCAGGCGAACCAGGCTTTCGTGGATCGCTCCGGATACGTTCCGCTGGTGGTAAGGGCGAGGGCGACGGCGCTGGAGATGAGGCCGACGTGGCTGATGGCCTGCGGAAAGTTGCCGAGGAACGCCCCGTCCGACGGGTCGATCTGCTCCGGCAGCAGTCCCAGGTGGTTGGTGCGAGAGCAGAGGCTGTCGAACAGCTCACTCGCCTGCTCGATGTGCCCCTGCCCCGTGAGGTTGTCCACGAGCCAGAAGCTGCACAGTAGGAAGGCGCCTTCCGGTTGATGGTCCAGCCCGTCCGGTGAGCGCTCCGGCAGATAGCGGTAGATCAGTCCGTTGCCCGTGCCTAGCTGCTCGGCGACCGCTCGGCACGTTGCCACCATCTTGGGATGGTCGGCCGGCAGTACGCGGCGCAGGGGCAGGGCGAGAAGGGAGGCATCGAGGGCACTGCCCTGCCCCAAGTGCTCGGTGAGAGCGCAGATCCGGTTGTCCCAGGCGTGGTGGAGGATCCGCTCGGTCAGGTGATCGGCTTGGCGTGCCCACTTGTCGGCGTCGCCCGGCAACCTCAGCCGGCGCGCGAGCCTGGCGGATCGGTCGAGGGCCACCTGGCACATGGCGGCGGAGTAGGTGAAGGGCCTGCCGGACGTGCGGACCTCCCAGATGCCGTGGTCGGGAGTGCGCCAGGCGTGGGACGCTCGCTCGGCGAGGCCGGCCAGCCACTGCCACAGCTGGTCGTCGATGGTCCCTCCGGTGGCGGCCCACTGGAAAGCGCAGTCCAGGATCTCCCCGTAGACGTCGTGCTGCGTCTGTTCGGCCGCCGCGTTGCCCCAGCGCACCGGGGTGGAGCGGCGGTAGCCTTCGAGTTCCTCGTCCACGGTCTCCGGTGGTGGAGGGTTGCCGTCGACGTCGTACAGCACACGTGGCTGGTCGTTGTGACGGGCGGCCGTCAGGGCCCAGTCCAGAAAGCCGCCGGCTTCCGACGGGAGCCCGATGCGGCGCAGGGCGAACACGGTGTAGGCGGCGTCGCGGATCCAGGAGTAACGGTAGTCCCAGTTCCGGGTTCCGCTGATGTGTTCGGGGAGGGACGAGGTGGGGGCCGCGATGATCGCCCCGTTTTCCACATAGTCCAGCAGTTTCAGGGTCAGGGCGGACCTGCGCACGAGGCCGGAGTGTGGAACGTCCATGACCACGAAGGAAGCCCAGCGTCGCCAGGCACGTAGCGTGGCCTCGAGCCCGGCATCGACCGAGGGATACGGGCTGGGGGAGGTATCCCAGCGCAGCTGCAGGGCCAGCTCCTGCCCGGCGCGGAGCGTCAGGGCGCAGTTCGGAGGTGTCACGGGGGTTGAGGACTTCAGGCGCAGGGTGATGTCCTGCCGTCCGCAGTCGAGCAGCCATTCCTCACCCCGGCGCCGGACGCGGGCACCGCCGCGCGGCTCCAGGCGGAGGCGAAGAGTGACCTCGCCGTGGATGATACGAGCGCGGCGCACCAGCTCTCCCGCGGCTGCCGGTGTGTCTTCCTCCAGCCTCGCCCCGGGACGCAGCAGAAAGGCATCCGTGATCTCCACCGTGCCGGTGTCCGTGCGCAGCTCGGTGACAAGGACGGCGGTGTCGTCCGTGTAGCGCTGACGGCTCTCGCGTACCCCCTGCGGCGCCAGCCCGAAACCGCCCCCGTGCCGCCGGTCGAGCAGCGAGCAGAAGACGGGGTCCTGGTCGAAGCGCGGAACGCACATGAAACTGATCTCCGCGTCCCGGCCGACCAGTGCGCAGCCGCGGCCGTCACCGATCAGTCCGTGATCTGCGATCGGAAGGTAGCCCTCTCGGCGTGTCAGCGGCTTCCAGAGCGTCATGGTGAGCAAGTACCCGCAATTGCCATGGTGAGCAAGTACCCGCAGTTGCCGGGTTGGCAGTTTTGCGCTGCTTGTGGCCCCTGCCTCCGTAAGCTCAGCGGTGCCGGAGCAGCGGCATGGCCGCGCGTCGTCGCGCAGCGGGCCGCTGATGTACTGCAGCAGGTCCTGGCGCAGCACCGCCCTCAGCGCTGGCTCCGCTACGCGCTCCCTGAAAAGTGAACGTGTACGGCGAGCGGATAGAAGCCGCCCTCAGCGTCGCATGCCTCGGTGATCCGTGGGTGTAGAACAGGGAGCTGGTCGGCTGGGCGGAAGTCGGTCCGGAACGGCGCGGCTCCATGACATCCGCCGCAGGCCGGGGGGAAGCGCGTAGGAGGAAGGCTCGGGTTGAGGAAGGTGACCTCCCCAGACCTCACTTCGGCGAGGACGGCGGTGTCGGCTCCCGGCTGCCGCACGACGGCTCGGCTCCACCTTGCAGCCCATGGCCGCCAGGTTGGCCTCGCCCGGAAACACTTCACGGAAGGCGTGTCCGTCAGCCTGGTGACGCTTGGGCTGTCAGCGCTCCTGGGAGTGGCTGGGCTCCGGCTCCTCCAGGTACTCGGGGCAGTCAGGGTTGCGGCAGGGGCTCGGGCCCCACACCGGCACGAAGACTCCCAAGGTTTTGTGCCGTCTTTTAACGGTCATCTGCAGAGGCCGCTCGCATACCGGACACACAAGCGTCCCCTGAGGGCCGGTCTCATGCTCGCGTTTGCTCATTCTTTAACCTTAGATTGCCTGGTCGCAGAAGGGGAAACGTCACGTACTCAATCATCTTCCCGGCGCTCGGAGTGCTCCTGAGGGCCGTCTCGCCGCTCCCACTCTTCGCGCGGAGAGCTGACAGGCCCAGGGTTCTTGGTAGCCGTGTCTGACCGTGGGGCTGCTTCCTCCGGGGCGGAGGGGGCGGTCTGGGACGGGATGGGCCTCCGCAGACTGAGGACGACCGATGCAGCCAGCACGACGACGATGACAGCGAGACTGATCAGCGAGGGGATTTCCGGGACGCTGGGGCTGATCGTCTTGTGGGCCGCTTGGAGGACCAGCTTGACGCCGATGAAGCCGAGGATGACCGCCAAGCCCATGTTGAGGTAGTGGAAACGGTCCAGCAGGCCCGAAAGCAGGAAGTAAAGGGCCCGCAGCCCCAGAATGGCGAACGCGTTGCTGGTGTAGACGATGAAGAGGTCGTCACTGACGGCGAGTACAGCAGGGACGCTGTCGACAGCGAAGACCAGGTCGGCTGCCTCAATGGCGGCGACCACCGCAAGCAGCGGGGTGGCTACGCGCTTGCCGGCCTCCTTGACGAAGAAACTCATGCCCGCGTACTCGTCCCGGACCGGGATGACCTTGCGGAGCATCCGCAGCGCGAAGCTCTTGCCGGGGTCGAATCCCTCCTCCTCGCCCTTGAGAAGCTTGTACGTGCTGTAGAAGAGCACCGCCGCGAAGGCGAACAGCACCGCGGTGAAGCGGCTGACCACGGCGACACCGAGGGTGAGGAAGATGCCGCGGAAGACCAGAGCGCCCATCACGCCGAAGAACAGGACACGGTGCTGGTAGGCGCGAGGCACCCTGAAGTAGGCGAAGATCACGGCGAAGACGAAGAGATTGTCCACCGACAGGCTCTTCTCCAGCAGCCACGCGGTGGTGTACTCGGTACCTGCCGTCGTGCCGAGAACAAGGAAGACGACCGCGCCGAAGACCAGAGCAAGGCCCACCCACACCGCGCTCCAGGCGGCAGCCTCCTTGAAACCGATGACATGTTCGGCGCGGTGGGCAAGCAGGTCCACCGCCAGCGACACCACCACCGTCGCGGCGAACGCCACCCACAACCAGAGCGGGATCTCCAGCACCCCGGCCACCCTCTCCACGGCCCACACCGCGCAGGCCCTTATACTAGGAGTCTCAGGCATCTCACCGCGCCGGGCGACTTCAGCAACCGACGGACGCCGAGCCCCACCGCGTGAGGCTCTGGGAGATGCCGTCCCTCAGGGCCGCCGTCTCGGGCGCGCCCTCATTAGGGCATCACGCCCCGACTCTTTGGCGATCACGCCCAGCGTGCACAGTATGGCCTGGTGAAGGTCCGGCGAGTGTACCCCCGCTGTCAGCGAGGTGGCTGGGGCGGGAGGGAGCCGGGGGTGGCGCGCTCGGCATGAAGGAGTCGATCTGTTCTGGATCTTCCATGACGCCGGACCTATCACCGGTCCCGAGCCGTGATCAGTGAAGGAGACCGCGTCGGCCCATGGTCATCTCCCGAACGACCTCGCTGTCCGTCTTGGTACCCGGAGAAAGTTTTGACGGGCGGCCGGGCCGGTCACATGACAGCGGGGTACCTGTGACGCACCCGGCGCGTTCGTGCGACGAGCGCATAGGGGGGTTGTTCCACCGTCGAGTTCCTGGATTCGCAGCCGGTTCACAGATCGCCCCGGCTCCCGTACAGGCCTCGTCGGCACACGCACGGAGTCGTCCGTCACCGGCGGGCGACTGGAGCAGCCGGGGTTCGGGTACCCGTGACGGCCCTGGGACCGATACCCGCCGGGAGCAGCCGTGACCAGTGCCATGGAGCCGCCGGAGCGCCCCATCGTCGCCGGTATCGACAGGGGGCCCGGCCATGAGGATCTCGTACGGTTCGCAGCCCGCGATGCGGCGTTGCGCAGACGCCCCCTACACATCGCGCACGCTTTGGAGCTGCCACTGCCCGGAGGGTCCATTTCGGACGAGGAGGAGAGCCGCTCCGCGGCCAAGGCGAGTGCCCAGCTCGTGGAGCATTACCAGCGACTGGCCTGCGAGGAGGTTCCCGGCCTCTCCGTCGGCGGCGAGCTGATCATGGGGCCCGCGGAGGCCGGGCTGGTCGAACGCTCTGTGGATGCGGAGCTGATCGTGATCGGCCATGGGGGCAGTGGTGGGTTTGCCCGGCTGCCGCTGGGATCGGTGAGCTGGCATGTGGCCACGCACGCCCAGTGTCCCGTCGTCGTGGTGCGTCAATCGGAGACGGCGGAGCGGCCGGACAATCGTGTGGTGGTCGGCGTCGACACCGACGACGCCTCACTGCAAGCCCTTGACCTGGCCTATCTGGAAGCCGATCTGCGCGGTGCTCGCCTGGACGTGGTGCACTGCGCCTTCGACGTCGCCACGTCTCCCACCGGAGCCATCACAGCGGCCCCCGTGGACCCCGCACTGGTGAGAAGCGGCCAGCGGGGGTTTATCGACACCGAACTCAGAAGGCGGTGTGATCGCTACCCCGGCGTAGAAGTGAACCTGCGCCTCGACCACGCCTCACCCGGACCGCTGCTGGTCGAAGCCTCCACCGGTGCTTGCCTGCTGGTCGTCGGATCTCATCGGAGAACCGGTGTCCGCCGGTTCCTGCTCGGGTCGGTCAGTGCCGAAGTGCTGCATACCGCACACTGCCCAGTCGCCGTAGTACCCGTTCAGCACGAGGGCTGATCCCGTGACGGGCTCCGGTCACGGCGGGGCGCCGGCACCAGGGGGCAGGCCAGACGCCTTTGAGCCTGCGCGGCGGGCTGACCCGGATGGGCCGGAGGCCTCGGCAGATGTTCGGCCGCGCCAATTTCGACCTGCTCCGCAAGCGGGTCCTCCTCGCAGCGTGAGGCCGTTCATGATCGCGGTTGTCGGCGGCCAGTTCGGAATCCCCACGTACGGCCAGTTGTGTGTCACTCTTGGTTACGGCCCGGGCTCGACGTCTGACCCGATCGGTCCCATGCGGATGAACGCGACCGGTTGTCGGGCCACGTCAGTGCCAGGCACAGTCGATCAGCTGTCCGCGGAGTGGGCGTGGGCAAGGGCCTCGCCGAAGAGCCGTCCGGCGAGTTCCAGGCAGCGCATCCGGGCAGGAGAGAAGTCGTAAGGCATCTTGGTGATCGCTGCGGCGGCACTCATCTCTGTGCCCTCCTCCCCTTTCAGGTCGGCGTCGTAGATCTCGAAGATCTTCTCCTCGGCCGCGTCGAGACCAGCTGCCTCGATGGCCTGATTCAGGGCCATTTGGTGAGCGCATCGCTGTACGGCGAGCTCTTCGACGCGCGGGTCGTCGGGTTCGACGCCGTCGTCGAGGGCGGCCTCGGCCGCCTCACGACGGTCCTCCTCGGCCCGCAGGTCGGGGTGGGTGGCCAGCACGATGAACGTGCCGGCCTGGATGGCGGCGCCCAGCGGCCCGAAGATCCGTTCTGTGACCAGCAGGGCGTCCAGATCGGAGGGGCGCAACGCGCCCGGGGGCAGGTGGCTGAGCCGGTCCGTGACCAGTTCGGAGAGCAGCCCGAGCGGGCTGCCCACCGCCCGCAGGCGCTGGACAGCCGCGCGTCGACGTTTGATGGCGGCCTCCTGCGCCGCCAAGGTTTCCTCCAGCCTGCTCAGGACCGACTCGATATCCGGGGCTTGGTCCAGGGCTTCGTCTCCAGCTTCGTCCCGGGCTTCGCCGAAGGCGGCCCGCATGTCGTCCAGGCTGATACCGGCATCAGCCATCTTGCGGATCCACAGCAGGCGGATCATGTCGTCATAGCCGTAGCGGCGGCGGCCGTCCCCGCCGCGCTCGGGCTCCGGCAGCAGACCGATCTCGTGGTAGTGGCGGATGGCGCGTGGGGTGATCCCGGCGAACGCAGCGGCATCACCGATCTTGACCTGCCGGGGAGGCGTGAGGGAGGGGTACATCGCAGACAGAGCCTTTCGTGCTGTGGTGCCCCGACCCCACCACATGCCGCTACGGCATGTGCAACAACCCCATCCAGGTGCCACCGGAGCCAGGCCCTAGCTGCCGCCGGGACCGATCAAGAACGACGAACCATCCGGGAAGCAGACTGACCACCGGCGGCCAGATAGTTCCCCGCCAAGTGGCCGCCGCTGGGGAATTCCCACCGACCGCCGACACGCGGTTGTGGTGACCCTCCGTGGCTCTGGCAAGGAAAGTGATCCAGAACCACGGTTCAAGGAACGGCGACAGACGTCGGGACTGCCGCCCGTCGGCACACCGTACGGCCGAGCCGCGGCAACCGCTTCTCCACGGTCTCTCCCCGCACTGCCGTACGCCCGCCGACATTCCGGTCGGACTCGATCCCGAGCCTGCCCGCGTCTCACCCACCTGGTGGCCCCGGTTGTTGAGCGCGTTTTGGCCTCGCCAAGACCTCGATTCCCCATTTTTTGGTACTTACGACCGGTGCGGCCATCAATCGACGTACGATTCGAGCGTGCCGCGGCGCCGGACGTCGAGTGTCGCGCAGTGGAATGAGCCGCCGAACGGCGCGTAGTGCAGCAGGTCGCAGGGAATCGGCTCGAAGCCCCACTTCTCCAGTGCCCGCAGCATGCCAGTGTGGTGCCGCTCAGCGATCACACGCTTCTCGTCGACCATGAGCACGTTCATGCTGAGCCACTTGCCACACATCGACGTCACCTTGAGCAGCCGCTCGTCGATCGGACGCGGCTCGGGGGCGATCAGGACGTCCCAGGAGTCCAGGACGCCGGGCAGGCGGTCGACGTCGATGTACTCGGGATTGACCAGCACCTTGCCGGGCGCGAGCAGGACGAACGTCGTGTCGATGTGTATGGGCGTGCGGCAGTGGCTCTCGATCTCGTGGATGCGGTACTCCGGTCCGAGGTGGCGACGCAGCCATGCGATGCCCATCCGGTTGGTGACATTACTGCGGGTGACGAACAGATCCCGCCCGGCCCGGACGAAGTCCGCCGCGTCGAAGACGGGCTCGAACTCGGTGAGGATGTACCGCATCGGCTCGCCGGGCCCGGGGACACGGAAGTCCGGATCGAACAGCTCGTCGGTGAGCTGCGGCTTGGGGGCCGCCGTCCAGCGCGCGCCGCGCTGGAAGTAGTCCTTGAGGATCGCGCGGTAGGAGTGCGTCTCGAAGTACCGGCACGGCCAGGCCATCGGGGTCTCGATGATCTCGTCCCCGATCACGAGCATGCTGTCGCGGGGGCAGGTGTTGCAGAACCCGCGCGACGACCAGTCGGGGGTGCCGAAGCGTCGCCGGTGGTCGACCGCGTCCGGGCGCCTGACCGTGATGCCGAGGGACTGCAGCAAGGCGATGAACTGATCGAGCTCCTGCTGCGCCCGTTCGATCAACAGGCGTGGGTACCGGGATCCTGCGGCAAGCCCCTGCATCCGCGCCGCCCATGGCGGGATATTGCAGGTCACGACCGGATGGCTGGAGGGAATCGCTGCGCCGTCGAGTCGTCCAACGATGATCTCCTCCAGCGGGTCCCATTCGTTGTGCGAATTGACCGGCGAGACGAGAGGCTCTGAAGTGTTATTAGTCGTGGCACATGGTGCCGAACGCGAATCGTTGTCTGCCGCTGCCGTCAAAATACCGGGCCTTGGCGCTACCGCCATGCTAAACCGCTTTCGATCGCAAAGGTCAGTAACTCACCATATCCGGCGTCTTGCGCAGTGGATGGGAGGGCTGGTCCATGTTGAGGAGAAAACCATCCGCTGCCAAGCCACTAACCCCGAGCCCAGATTGGCGGGAGGCTGAAACCGTGTTCAAGTCGGGGATCCGGAGGTCGAAGGACCTTTCAGCGGCGTCGAAGTTTGACGGGAATGAAGGCGCCTTTGTGCCCGCAAGTTCGGCTCGCCGACACCGTGCTCTGCGACATTGGCCGCCTTGGCGAAGCGCGCATGCTCTGCGAGGCAACTGGTATCCCTGGCAATGATGTCGGCCTGCTCGGGTGATCAGGCCACACGCCTGTCGCCTTGCTCGGCCTCTTCCTCCTCGTCCGGCAGATGTACATCGTCGACCGAGATGTTCACCTCGACGACCTCCAAGCCCGTCATGCGTTCGACCGCGTTGATGACGTTGGCCCGGACGTCTCCGGCGGTGTCGGCGATGGAAGCGCCGTACTCGACGACCACGTCGAGATCCACCGCGGCCTGACGCTCCCCGACCTCCACGCTCACCCCCTGGGTGATGTCGCTGCCGCCGCCGGGCACCCGCTCTCGCACGGCCCCGAACGCCCTGGCCATCCCTCCACCGAGCTTGTGAATTTCGGGGATGTCGCGGGCCGCCATGCCTGCGATCTTCGCTACGACCCTGTCTGCGACAGTGATGTCTCCGCGCATCCCCGGAGGAACGTCGGTGCCCCTGCGGCCCTGTTGTGTCGTTCTCTTCTCGTCCCGTGATCTCGTCGATGCGTTGGTATTGGTTCGCTCTGTGGTCTCCGACATGGCGGTCACCTCGCGATTCTGGAACATGTTCACGAGCGTCGTTCTCACCTAACGTAACGCAATCGGGCATAGCGGGCTTATTGGTGGATGGCCAGTGCGCGTCTGCCCCAGCAGCGTGAGCGCGGGCCAGAAGAGCTGTTCTGCCCCATCGGCGCAGCAACGCCAGCCGGGGGGTCGGCGACGGCGGTAGCCAGTGCTCCGACAGCCCCTCGGGTGGAACGGGGCACGGTCCGCTTCTTTCCTGCACGTAAGGGTCCGTACAGCCGTGCAGTTCGAAGTCCGGCCTCACCGGGATGAAGCCGGACGTCTCGGCTCCTTGCCGCAGGACGGCATGTGAGGACCGCCAGACATGAGCGCGGCACCTGTGCCTTCCCCCGGTTGAGATCGTCGGCCACACCTGCCTGTGACCGTCCGTGGGGAGTTGCGACGTCGCTGTCCCGCTGCAGGAGGCTCGCCCAGGTTTCCGGGGCGTCGGTCAGGTCGCTGTCATCCGTCCTCCAGCGAGGGGGCGACGACCACGGGGCAGCGGGCTGTGGAGGACTTCGCTGCTCACCGAGCCGAGGAGAAGCTTGCGCAGGCCCGTTCTGCCGCGTGAGCCGACCACCAGCAGGTCCACCTCATATTGCCGTCAGCAGCAGTCCGACAGCGGCAACGACGGCAAGCACTACAGCGACCTTGACCGTCCATGAGCGCTCACCATCGGCGGCCGGGTCGGTGACTTCATCTCCCTCGGCCCGCCGGACGACCCGGTCTTCGTTGTTTCCGTCCCTGAGCAGGTCTTCACCCGCCAGGTGGAGGAACTGCCTCTTGAGGACAGCGATACGCCTTGCCAGTGCCGGATCATCGCCGGCCAGATGCTGTGCGTGTCGGCGTACTCCTGTGAGTGCTCCACCAAGTACGGAGATACGTGCACCAGCAGGGAGGCCGTGAGTGACGGAGCCCTTTCCGTGGCCAGGTGGGTGGTTGGCGGAGCGATGTCTCGATGGCGCTCACCTTTACCACTAGCAGGCGCCAAGTTCCCCCAGCCAGGTGCGCCAAGCGCCGCTGGGGCAGTGGCCAACCTTTCTGGCGGCTGTCTCTATCGGTATGGGGAGGCCGGACGACGCCCAAGGTGTCACCGCCCGTTCCGCTGTAGAGCACCAGCGGCCGCCACAGCGGGAAACGGGACGATCCTTCGGACATCGACGTTTGGCCTAGGGGTAGACCAGACGGTGAGGAAAGGCCGTTGCTCGTCAATCCGGGGCGGTGACGATGACGGCGTAGCTGCCGACTCCGAGGAGTTCCTCGCCTGGGATTTGCTCCTCAGCGGTAAGCAATTGCCTGATGCCTCCTGATTGTTCGTCGAACTCGATGTCGATCACGGTGCCCTTGTTGAGGCCCGTTTCGGTCAGCACAGCTTTCCCGATCGGGTCGTGCGTGGCGTGGGCGTGGTTGCCCGGATCGATGTCCTTGTCGTCGCGGATCCGACCGGCCTCTTCGACGGCGACCGCGTCCGGGCCGAACGACTGGACATCGTTCCATTCGAGCGTGTGGTGTCCGCGGCCTCGGGTTTTCAGGCGCAGTCCGGCAATACGCGGCGGTGACGGGGCGACGGTGCACGCGGCGACCGTCCCGACTGTCTCGGCCGTCGTGAGGTCCATGACCGCCTTGCCCTGCGCCTTGGTGAACAACATCTGCGTCAGTCCTCCTGAGGGGCGTGCTGGAGACGGTCGCGCAGGCTCTCCGTGGCGGCGCCGAATGCTCCCAGGTCAGCCGCGCTGTGCTGTGCGGTGGCGTCCGGAACGAGCACTCGTTCGCCGGAGACGGTGACAGGGCCGACCACGGGGAGCAGGACGCGGCGGTGCTCGGCGTTTTCGATTTCGTATCCCGCCACCACCGGTGTCCTGCCTGTCGCGACGACGGCGTCGGTGACGTTTCCGAGGCGTGCCCCGCTTCGGGTTGTCACCGCGAGACCCAGTACATTCCCACCGCCCGGCTCTTTGGTGTCCGACCGGGCGGCTGTGTCGTCCTCCTCCAGCGCGCTCTCGTCGCGCACCATGACCGCGTGCGGACCCAGGGCGTGGACGTTGCTCCACAGCAGGGCACGGTGGAGCGGGCCCGCCAGCAGACCGCGGCCGGCGAGGGTGAAGCTTCGGATACTGCCCGTCGAGGCGTCGAAGACGAGGTCTTTGACCTGTCCAAGGTCTTCTCCCGCCAGAGTGACCACCGGCTTCTTCGTGATCTCGCTGGCTCGCATGTAGACGGTCATGACTTCGGCCCTCCCCTGCGAGGCCGGCGGCCCTGGGCCATCACGCCACCGGAGCGGCGTCGAGCCTGCAACGACACGAAGGAAACGGCGCCCACCAGGACAATCACCAGAGCGATGATGAGCCAGGTCCACCATTCCATCTCCGCACCCCTTCGCTCGCGTATCGCTACGTGCCTCTATTCCAGGGTCGGTCCCCCGTGCTCGGGTGTCGACCGCAGCAGATGAGAGCGGCCTAGGCCTCTCGCCGGTGTGCCGACCGGAAGGGGTGCCCCGGACCCTGCATGCCGACCGGAGAAGCCCCGCACCGCGATAATCGTCTCGACCGGCGGTTGCGCACGCTCGGTCGGCGCCGTCGGCCCGTGCTGGGGTCGTGCAATGCCGTGGCGAGTTCGTGTCTCATAGGGGAGCTTCCTCGGCTCGGCAGACGCGAGTTCACCGTCCAGCAGCACGACGCGCTTCCAGGCCGGCCTGGAAGACCGCTCCGGCGGGCGACACCCACATCACAGCAGCATGACGAGCGGCACGTCTTCACCCTCATGCCTCGCCGCGATCGAAGCGGCAGGCCGCCCCTGCCGGTACCCGGTAGGGGGCCGACGTCATGCGCGGCCGAGTTCGGCGGCGCCGAAGGACACGTCGAAACGGTCGCACCAGCTGGTCACGCTGGTGTAGCGGGGCAGATCGACGGCACGGCGTGGTTCTGGCTTCGCTTGTTGCCCTTGAGTTTGCCGAGGCTGACGTACTCGCGGTCGTCGAAGACGTGCCAGCCGACCTGTCCCTCCTTCACCGGCGCGTCGGTCAGCCGTACCCGCAGGTCCGGTCCGTTGCTCGTGCCGAGGTTCTCCAGTCGGACGACATGCGAGCCGTCGTCCAACCGTAGGAGCTTCACCGTGCCCAAGGTCGCGTGCTGCTGGCCAACGTCTGGGGCCCGGCCGGGGAGGAGGGCACCGCGGACGGCTCTGCCTCGGCAGGCCCCCGGGCCACCGGTTCCTCCTGGGCGAGCCCCTGGGTCACCTGGGCCGCGGGCAGGGACTCCTCCACGGTTTGGTCCTGCCACCGCTTTCACGGCTGGAACCAGTGCAGCCCGAAGCCGACGGCGGCGACAGCCGCCACCAGCACCCCGATGCCCGACGGCCTGCCCAGTGTCTTCCGTACGCGCACCATGTCCGCTGCTCCTCCCCACGGTCAATCCGCATACATTCAACGGGCCGCTCGGCCGTTCCCGTAGCCGAGGAGATGACGTAACCCTTACGGCGCACCCACGATCAGGGCAGGTGCCCTTTGCCAGCCGCCTGGGACACACGGACGTATCCCTGGCAGCAAGGTTCGGCAGGCGACAGGAAGCGGACCCGGGGACAGGCGCGGCCACCGCCGACACCGCCCCACCAACACCGAGCCAGGCACGCAGGTAGTCGCGTCGGTGCCGGCGCCGATGACCTCAGTCACGCTGGCCTGCCTGCGGTATGTGGCGGCCGCAGATAGGCCCGGGCGGTGGTTCAGCGCATCACACCGGCTCGTCGGCAACAGGGATCACCGAGACACGGTACGAATATCCACAGGAATCGGATACTGCTCTCAAGCACTGCTAGCAGGTCGACGGCGGACTGCCATGTGAACCGCTCAGGAGGAGGTGACGGCGGCATGGGCGAGGGCGGCGGTCTGCTGCGGCGTACCGTCGATGGGGATGGCCGCGCCCGCTTCGTCGTCGCCCAGTGGTTCGAGGTCGGCGAACTGCGTACGGAGCAGGTCGGGTGGCATGAAGTGGCCCTGTCGGGCGGTGATCCGGGCGGCGATCAGCTCGGGCGAACCATCGAGGTGGAGGAAGAAGACGTGCGGCGCGGCGGAGGCCAGACGGTCACGGTAGCGGCGCTTGAGCGCCGAGCATGTCACCACTCCGCCGCTGTCCGCCTGACCGACCAACCAATGTGCGATCTTGTCCAGCCAGGGACGGCGGTCCTCATCATGGAGGGGGTGGCCCGCTCGCATCTTCGCCACATTGGGTGCGGGGTGGAAGTCGTCCCCCTCGGTGTAAGGAACATCGAGGTGCTGTGCCAACAGTTGGCCCACTGTGGTCTTGCCCGAGCCCGACACGCCCATGACCACCACCAGTGGAGCGGTGTTGTAAGACATTGAGAGCCTTCTTTCGGATGAGCTTTCCTTTGGATATGTCGCCTACAGCTCGATGACCACCTTGACGTCGTCCCGTTGTGGCGTGAACGCCTCCGTTGCGCGCTCCAGCGGCACCCGTCGGGTGATCATGCGCTCCAGCCATGACACGTCGGCCTTCGCCAGCGCGTCGGCAGCCTGACGGTAGTGACGCAAGTTGGCGTTGACCGAGCCCACCACCGCGTCGTTCTGCAGCACGATCTCCCTGTTGAGGGCGCCCGCGTCCACGGTCATCCTGCGGCCGGCGGGCGACACACCGGTCAGGCACACCACTCCGTAAGGTGCGGTGCCCGTCAGTGCGGCGAGGACGGGCTCGTTCATGCCCGTGGCTTCGATGACGATGTCCGGGCACACGTCGGAGATGACCTGCTCGGCGTTCTCCGCGTGGTAAACCGCGCCCAACTCCCGTACCAGAGAGGGCTTGGGCCCTTCGGTCACCCGGTCGAGCACATGCACCTCCAGCCCGCGCTGGACACCTAGGAGGGCGGCCAGCAGACCGATGGGTCCCGCACCGGTCACCAGGACGCGACGCGGCTCGAACCACGAGCGGGCACCGACACGTTCGACCTGCTCCCACGCCTTCGCCACCACGGTGGTCGGCTCCATGAGCACACCGACGCGCTCCAGATGCGGCTCCAGCTTCACCGCGTAGTCGGCCTCGACGCACCACATCTGTGCGCCGTAGCCGTCGATCTCCTTGATGCCGCGTTCGGTGTAGCGGCCGTTGCGGCACATGTCGAACTCGCCGCCTGCGCAGGCCCCGCACGGCTCGGGGTCCGGCCGGCGCACCACCCCGGCGACAAGCTCGCCGACCGAGAACCCGCTGCCGGGCGGCACCTGCCGCACCCGCCCGACGGACTCATGCCCCAGTACCAGCTCCTCGCGGCCCGGTGGGGCCCAGCCGTACTCGCCCCGGACGATCTCCCTGTCCGTTCCGCACACGCCCACCGCCAGCCCCTGCACCAGCAGCTCGCCGGCAGCCGGGGCAGGGTCAGAGACGTCCCGTACCTCTAGGGATCCCTTCTCGCCGGGCCTCACGGTCAATGCACGCATCGCCAACCTCGTCCCTCTCACCACGCGGCGCCTCATGCCCGTGCGCGCCGCTGCTCGACGTCTGTCCGCCCTGTATGTGTGTCCCGCTCAGACCTGTTCAGCACCAGCCGGGCGGAAATGGAGGGCCACGTCCGTACGCACTGCGCTGTCACCCGGAATGGATTCGACCGCTCAAGGCCGCTGACGAACCCGCAGCGGACCGTCCGTCAAGGGCACGGGCCGCCGCTGGGCGACCTCGGCGATCGAGCGGACGTCGGCCAGTGTTCCGCCTCCCGGCGCGAACGCATCACGGCGGGGGCGACGCCCCACGCCGGTGACACCTGCCACCGACCCGACGGCCGCGAAGCCCCGGCGCTCCTCGAACTGCCCGTTGTACAGCCCCGAGCCCCACGCACAGCGGCAGCGCCACCACGCGGGTCAAGCCGCTCACCGACGCCGACCGGGTGGAGATCAAGGAGACTGCAAGGCAAGGCCCTGCTGCACACTGCGGAGCACCCCACTATCACCTTCCGTTCCACCAACATCATGGGAACTCCGCAGTCCTTCGAGATCACCAGTGAACGACACCGTTCTCTGGTGGTAATCCCGGTGACTGGGCATGCCACGACCGCGCCGCATCCGGCCCCGTCGCACCAGGTCCACATCCGGTGCGGAGACAGCCGGGTACGGCTGCATATATCGCGAGCGCGAGGACTGAGACCCCGCACGAGGAAGTCGCGTCGGGCTGGGAGTCTGATGACGGGCGCGCGGTGACCCCATCGAGGCCGACCTCGCCGATCTGCCGCTACCGCTCGCCCCGGGTGATCGAGGCCCTTCGCACCCGCGGACCCAGATCGACCCGCTGATGCTGAGTACAGCACGGGCGGCAAAGGCCACCGTTTCCCTCCCGTTCCGAGCGGCTGCACCGGCCGGGGCTGGAAGCTGAAGACTGCCAGACTGCTACACACCCAGGAAGCTGACCAACGGGCGTGGAGCACCCTCACATGACCGGCTGAACCTTTGCCCAGTGCCATCCCGAGGCACAGCGGCCCACGAAAGCGACCCTCGTCATGGTCAGTGTCAGGGCCATCGACGTGCGCTGGTCGGAAGTGGTCAGGCTCTGCGCGGCCTCACCGTCGTGTGACGACCAGGCTCCCACCGCGTCCTTCCAGCTCACCCGGTTCGCACTCGACCACCGACAGCTCCTGCGTCACCTGGCCCCCAACAGCAGAAAGCGCAGTCGCAACTGCGCGGTCAGTGAGCCCCCTCGTGCGTCCAGCGCCCGGCCAGGGCTTGCTCGACCTGCTGAGCCAGTTCGGTGAGCCGGGCCTGCTCGGCGGCGTGGAAATCCTGGCCGGTGATCGTGGAGCGCAGCCGGGCGAGTGCGGCGACGACGGGCGGGTGCTGATCGGGCGCGCTGCTCCAGGCCAGTTCGCGCAGCAGCATCAAGATGCGGGTCAGGACAGCGGGCTCAGCGGCGCCGTAACGCAAGGGCTGGGTCACTGCCAGATCGAGGAGGATTTCCAGGTCCGGGCGTTGCAGCACGACTCTGACCTGGTGCTGGTCGTCGCGCAGCAACCGGGTGCCGAGGTCGCGGTGCGCGAGCTCGCACAGCAGAGCGGAGGAGTGGGACAGGGCGTGGACAGCGGTGGTCGGGTCGTTGATCCCTGGAGAGAGCGCTTTGGCGATGACATCGGTGAGCTGGCGGAGCCCGAAGGCGACGTCCTGGGCGTCGGTGCGTTCGGCACCGGTGATGACCGCTTCGGCGGCCTTCCGCACCAGACGTGTCCGGGTTTCGGGACAGAAGGGCTTTCCCGTGCGGGGCCAGGCGGCTCCCATGGGTGTGCCGGCGATCAAAGAGCTGCCGGGGTGGCGGTCGATGAGCAGGACGGCGTCGGCTTCGACGGCTGCTTCCAGCAGAGCTTCCCCGTCCACGGCGGTCAGGAAGCCGGAAGTACCGACGGGCAGGAGCAGGGCGTCGGCGGGCGGTTCCGGTGGGGCGTTCGAGTCCCTGGCAGCGGACTCTCTTTCGAGGAGGAGCCGGTGGATGGTGCGTTCGGCGGCGGAGTGGACGCTGCGCAGCATCGTCTCCACCCGGATCTCGCGCGCCAGGTGGGACAAGAACAATACGAGGCCGAGCACGCTGGCCAGGGTAAGGACGAAGGCCACCGTGACCGACACCTGCGGGACGAACATGACTTGTTCGTCCTCGCCGGTCCGCACGGTACGCAGCACGGTCAGGGCGTAGGTGAACGTCGCGAGGAACAGTGCCAGGGTCGTCTGGACGTACCGGTCCGCTGTGAAGGTCCGCAGCAGACGCGGGGAGAACTGGCTGCTCGCCAGTTGCAGCGTCACCACCGTGAGCGAGAAGGTCAGCGCCGTGACGCTGATCAGGGAGCCGGCGATCGCCTCCAGTACGGTGCGCGCGGCGTCCGCGCTGCCTCCGAACAGGTAATCCGTCAGCCAGGGCGGGATGTCGCGCTCGATCCGCGCGTCCAGACGCGGTAGTCCCACACCTGCGGCGACGGCGAGTACGACACCCAACGTCGGCAGCGGCCACAACTGCGCACGGACCGTGTCACGCATGTGCGGAAGGGGCGTGGCGCGCGGACCCGGCCCTGGCGCAGCGAACAGTTGGAGAAGGGTAGTGCCGCACAGTCCACGACGGCGAGGCCGGTACATGCGGTGCGCGCACTTGGGCCGGAGCGACATCGAGAAGTGGTAGAGGGGTGAATGGGCCGGTGGCGGTTTCTGGGGTGATGACGTGGCACATAGCGCCGGGCGAGGAACCCGTGCCTACGACGGCTGGCTGCTGCGGTTGCCTGCGATGTCCCATGACACGTCTGCCCTTCGGGAATGTCACAACGGTAGTCCCACCATGCGCTCGGCCGCGGAATCTCGGGACGACGACACACCACCTTCCGTATGCGTCGTTCGCTGCCCGCCCGGCAGGGTCGGCTCAGTGCCGAAAGCTGCGCATCGATACCACCGTGATTGAGGCCGCCACCGACCACCCCGCAGACGTTGACCTGCTGGAGCACGGGGCGTGCAAGTTGGGTCGGCGGTAGGTCGGATTAAGGCCGCCGGCACCGCAAGGCGCACCCGTCTCCTGGACCACAACCCGAAGCACGCGGGTTCCAGGGATTCCGGAAGCCCTGAGGCCCTATCGGGGTTCCGAGGGAGCTGCGGGCGTTTCTGGATGTCGCGTCGCGAGGGTCTCGCCTCGCCGGAGGAGCGATCACCATCAACTGCTGGTGTGGTGGGACGGCAACTCGTACGGCCGCGAGACTACCGAACTCCTCAGCTCCTCGTCGGCGCCGAGGGAGCGGCAGAACGGGCCGCCGTCGCAGAGCGGGCCCATCGCCGGACGGGCCGGCGCACAGCGCCCAGCAGGTCCGGCTGCGGTGTGGCGGCAGAGGGACCAAGCGAAGTCGATCGCTACGTGGCCTGGTACCGCCACATCGCACTGCCATGCTCCCGTGCACCTTCCCGGCCGCTATGGTGGCCGCTCACGCCCTCGAGAGGGGAGCCGAAGAGCGAGGAAGTGGTCCGAGCAGTCTCGTTCCCCTCACCGTGTCAGAAGCGCGACAGCTCCTGGATCTTGGCCATTCCCCAGCAGCCCGGCTACCGCGGCCCGGGTACCAGCTTCACTGGATGTACTGGCGTCGACGCCGTCAAGACGTCGCCCGCCATTGCCGCTACCAGTGCCGCTGGCGCCCCGATCGGGTGAGTCACGAAGGACCACCGCCCTGATGCGGCGTCATCTCTTATTCGAAGCAAGGCAAGCTGACCAGGAAAGATGCAGGAACTCGGCGGTGCCGTCCCGGCGTACGAGCATCAATGCCGGATGGCCGCAGTTGAGAAAGACAGCCTCATGGTCGGCTCTGACCTCGGCGAGGATCGCCGTCACGAGCTTCTCATCCTCCAACTCCCGTGCCACGCTGCGCTCCAGCCGGTCACCGAGTCCCAGCAGGTCGGGTTCGTCATGGGCCGCTTCCCGGATTGCGCCAAGCATCACGGCGGCCGTCTCGACCGCGGCCAGCCCCTTGCCCTGCACATCGCCCACGATTGCTCGGATCCCATGGGGCGAGGAAACCACCTCGTACAGATCTCCTCCGATCCGTGCCTCCGCGACGGCCGAGGTGTACGACACCGCCGCCTGCAACGGGTCGGCCGTCAGCGGGACCGGCCGCAGCAGCACGCGCTTGGGCGGCTTCCGCGATCAAGCGCAGGTTGGCCAGCCCCGCCGCCCGGCGGGAGCGCATCACAGCGGCCGCGATCCCCGCGCCGGTCACGCCCACCACCGACCCCATGGCCGCGAAACCCCGGCGTTCCTCGAACAGTCCGTTGTAGAGACCGAGCCCTACACACAGCAGGAACGCCCCCGCGCCGATCACTGCCGTACGGTGCCAGCCCCCGACCAACGCCGCGAACGCCGGCCCGAGCGAAACCAGCGGCAGCAGCCCCACTCCGGGACCGGCCACGACGTCCACACACACCACCACCGCCATCACGACGACCGGCATGCTGGACAGCACCCAGGTACTGGACGGCGGCTTCTCACAGTCATGGCCAACTCCAGCGGCTTCACGACACCGGAGCGCCACGGACCTCCGGCGGCCCTCCCACGGCTTTAGCCTATGCAAAGGCGGCTACGGCGATGGCTCTCGTCACGGCCCTTTACCCAATCGAGGCCGCGATCGCAGGGGCATGATGGGCGCGCTGGAGGCGTGCGGGACGCAGGCTTGTCCAAGAGCCCCAACAACGAGGCTTCCCCCGGCGGAACCGCACACAACCGATGAAAGCACTGGCGAAGGAGGACTCGGCTCGGCTGCATCCCGCCGTCGAAGAACTCACATGGCCCACTGGCTAGCGCGGGAAGGACCGCTCAGGTGCCCGCCACACCGGACAACTGCAGGCCCATCTGCCCTGGAACGAAAGCCGCTCGCCTCAGACCAGGCCCTCGTGGTGCGCCACCTCTTACGGTCCGACAAATGTGATACTCCGGACATGGCTCCATTGCTTGCGCGCCCGTTTCTGCTGCTGCCCGTGACCGCTGCAGTCGTCGCCTTGGCCGGCGGCTGCTCCGGTAACCCGGCGCCGAATACTGCTCCTGCGCGTGCGGCGGCTCCGCGGGTCGAGAACGATCTACAGAACGACTACCAGACCGTGATCGAGAACGTGCTGCCCTCAGTCGTCCAGATCGAGACGGAGGAAAGTCTCGGTTCGGGCATCGTCTACGACGACGCGGGGCACATCGTCACCAACGCGCATGTGGTCGGTGTCGCCAGAGAGTTCAGGGTCACCGTTGCGACCGGCGAGCAGCCGCTGACCGCGAAATTGGTCGCCTCCTATCCGGAGCAGGACCTGGCCGTCGTGAAGCTGGACCGGCTCCCGGCCGGCCTGAAGCCCGCGGCGCTCGGCGACTCGTCGAAGGTGAAATTGGGCCAGATCGTACTGGCCATGGGCTCGCCGCTGGGCCTGTCCGGCAGCGTCACTCAAGGCATCGTCTCAGCAGTCGGCCGCACCGTGAGCGAAAGCCGCGGAGGTGGCGGCCCCGCGGTGACCATCGCCAACATGGTGCAGACCTCGGCTCCGATCAACCCGGGCAACAGTGGGGGCGCATTGGTCAATCTGAGCAGTGAGGTGATCGGCATCCCGACGCTGGCGGCGAAGAGTCCGGAGCTGGAGGACGGTGCGGCACCGGGGATCGGATTCGCCATCCCTGCCTGGACGGTGAAGAGGATCGCCGACCAGCTCATCAGGGACCGCAGGGTCACGGACTCGGGCCGGGCAGCGCTGGGCATCACTGCCCGCACGGTGCTCAATGACAACTACGAGCCCTCAGGTGTAGTGGTGGTCGAGATGACGGAGGGAAGCGCGGCGGACCAGGCAGGGCTGCGGTCCGGGGACGTCATCACGAAGGTGGATGACACGAAGATCCGGATCCTTACCTCTCTGGCCGAGGCACTGGCGTCGCGCAGACCGGGTGAGACAGTGCGGGTGATGTTCCTGCGGGACGGAGAGCCGGGAGCGGTGAACGTGACATTGGGCGAGGCGTGAACCGACGGACCGACTCCGCGTGATCAAAGGGCCCGGCCGACACCCGAATCTGCATACTCGGCGAGCCATGCGGCGATCATCTCAGCCAGAGGCTGGGTCCTCCTCGTCAGATCCTGCCTCAGGCCCGCCGCACCCGCGCCAGCAACAGCGAGACGGTGGCCAGCAAGATCAGCACGCTGCCGGTGGCTATATCGTTGATCCGCGCCGCATCTGCTTTCGACGTGTCGCCGTAACTCACCACGAATGGTGCGGCGACGAGCCACGCACCTGCTGCCGCGACGACAAGGTCGGACACGGGCCCGCGCTGCCGCACCATGCGCGCGACAGCCACAAGAAACACCACCACACCGACGATCATCTCGTTCAGGTGCGCGTCCACCGCAGGCTCATTGAACGGGTACCCAATGATCCAAGCCCCGATGAAAAGCCAGATTCCCACCGCCAGCATCATCCCGCTGATGAGCGAGTTCCGCACCTCTCGAGTCAGTTCACCCCTGCGCGGCGGCGGGGCCGCGTGCTGAGCAGTGGAACGACTGCGCGTCATGGGTGCCTCCTGATCAGCGTCCGGGGCCCTGTCATGCGGCCATGCTTACGGTCGTTGCGTCGTCCTTGCTCTCCACAGCTGCCCCTGGGGGCCTGGGCGGTGGGCAGGGTCGAAACCCCGCGCGGAGGATCAGCCAGCCCGCGAACGGGCATCCTCCTCGGTGTACGTGCTCGGCGGACAAAGATGGCGCACTCCGCCAAACACGGTCTCTGCGTGGCCACGGGTTGCCATAGTCACAGACGACAAACGCTACCGATGGGTCCTGTCGCCATGAGGCCAGTGACAGCCGGAATTCTGTCTGCACGGCAGTTGCAGTTGGATGGGCCGATCTTGCGGCTCTTCCGGACCACGGGGCCGGATGACGTCGTTCCCAGACCGGATCATCTCGGGAGGACGTGAGCTCGCTCGTCGCAGGACCTGGGGTCCGTAACCCGGGCCGGCCTTGTTACTCGCGTCGAGGGCGGCGCCCGCCTCCCATTCCAGTGGGAGTGGCTCCTGGGCAGATGGGTGCCTTCACCGCGAGCACACTCAGGGTTCAGGCGATGTCGGTGGCCAGGGGTACGGCCCAGCCGGTCCACGTTCCGCCCGGCGGCCGCGAGGTACTGCGTTGAAACGGCGCCCCTCTCCGGCCCCCGAGCTGCCGTGTGTGACACCGCCTTGTGCACCGGCCCGGCGCCGGTGCACGCACCTGCGCAGGATAGGGCGCCCGGCCTGCCCGAGTTCCGCTGCGCCGCGGGGCGGGTGAGCGCGGATCGGCGGGGTTTCGGCGCGCGCCGAAGAATCGCCCTGACAGCCGCCGTACCCGCTCGTCCCCGCCTCTGCGAGGTCCCGCCATCCGCGACGGCGAAGCGGACGTCGGCCGCGAGCGCTGCCAGGACGGCGGCCGGCATTCCGGGGGCTACTCCTTCGTGGCGTGTCGGTCAGTCGGTGACTCCGGGATTTCGGGTGCGTGCCGGCCCGCGTGTGTGGACGTAGAGCTGGTGGCGGTCACCGACATTGATGGGCTGCGGTTCGGGCAGTTCGTAGCGGACGGGGAGCTGGTGGTCGGCGAGTTGCCGCCGAGGGTTGTAGACCTGGTTGAACTTCCACAGCATGCGGGCGAAGTTCGTCTGGCCGTGCAGGAGATTGCGGCCGAGAATGCGCGCTGCGCCGAAGGCGGTACGCAACCCCAGATGCTTACGGTTGATGACGGCCTGGGTACGTACGAGTTCCCGGTAGAATTCGTCCAGCGGCAGCGTGGTGGGAACCACGGCGTGCTGGATGTCGAAGAGGCGGTAGTCGCGTGTGGTGAGGCGCCGTGACTCGGTATGCCAGATCTCGGTACCGGGATAGGGCGTCATCACGGTGAAATGGACGATCTCGGGCACGGACAGCGCGAACTCCCGCACGACACGGAAGCGCTCCGCATCCCAGGCGGGATCGACGATGAGGTTGATGGCCACCTGGATACCCAGGCGGCGGGCCGTCTCCAGTGCTTTGAGGTTCTCATCGGGACTGACCCTCTTGCGGTAGAGGTCGAGTCCTTCCGCGTCGATGGCCTCCATTCCGAGGAACATGTAGCGCAGCCCCAGCCGTGACCAGCGCTCGAAGACTTCCGGATGGCGCAGGAGCACGTCGCTGCGGGTCTCCAGGTAGTACTGTTTACGGATTTTGCGGCGCTCCACCTCGGCGGCGATCGCGTCACCGTGCTCGGGCCGGATGAAGGCGACATCGTCGACGATGAACACATTCGGCTCGCGGATGTTCGCCAGGTCGTCGGCCGCCGCCTCGGGCGAGGCTTTGCGGTAGCTGCGGCCGTAGAACGTCCACGCCGAACAGAACGAACAGTCCCAGGGGCAGCCGCGGGTGAACTCGACGGAGGCGCACGGGTCGAGTTCCCCAATGAAGTACCGGCGGCGGTTGCGCATCAGATCACGAGCGGGGAGCGGTGTGTCGATGCTGTGGAGCATCTTCGGTGCCGGCCCGCGGCCGGCAGCGGTCACCACACCGGGTACGCCGTCCACGCCCTTGTCACGGGTCGCCTCCAGCAGCGGCGCGATGACCGGCTCGCCCTCGCCGCGGACCACCGCGTCCACCGAGCCGCCCGCCTGCTCCAGCACCTCTTCGGCTACGAAGGAGACGCTGTGGCCTCCGAAGAAGACGAAGCAGCCCGGTACGGCCTGCTTCACCTGCCCGGCGAGTTCGATCGCCTCTGGGATGTTCGCCAGGTAGTTGAGAGAGACTCCAAGGGCCTCCGGCCGGAAGGACGTCAGCTCGCTCATCAGCCGGGACCTGCTCAGGACCTGGAGGTCCACAACGCGGACCTCGTGACCCGCGTCGCGGGCGGCGCCCGCCACCCGTTCAAGTCCGAGTGGCTCCAGCCTCAGGAAGATTTCTGAGTACATCAGGGCGCTGGGGTGGACGAGCAGCAGACGCATCATCACCTCGCCACAGGCTCGGGAAACGGGGGCATCCCTTTCATATCCTGTCAAACCGTCTTTGCGTACCGCCATTCGGCGGCACTGGACATCGCGAAAGGAGTGGTTTCAGGCGCGTCGGGATGGGTGGCTTCGCGGCAGCGTGGCGGTGAAGAAGGCACCGGGTAGAGGAAGGGCACCGTGGGACTCGGAGGTGCCACGGTTGAGGAGCCGCTCCGGACGATGAGAACCGGAGGCGTTCAGCGGTGCCGCCCATACACTCCGGCGGCCCGCCGACCAGACCGAAGCGCAGGGAGACAGCCCGATGACGCACTCTGGCAATCTCAAGGCGAGTTCCGGATTTCCTCCGGCGGCCAGGGCTCGACCCGGCACGAACGCGAGAATGCAGGAGACGGCGTTACGGGGTGTGGGCGTGGCACTGGTGACGGGGGCTTCCTCTGGCATCGGCGCTGCGATCGCGAGACGGTTCGCCGCGGGCGGGTGGCAGCTTCTCCTCAACGGGAGGGACCGGCGCCGGCTCGAGGAGACGGCCGCCGGTACGTCGGCCGTCGTCCTGCCCATGGACCTCGCCGCCGCGGACGGTCCTCGCCTGCTGGCCGAGTCCGCGCTCGGCGTGGCTGGGCAGATCGACGTGCTCGTCGCCGCGGCAGGGATCGGCTGGTCCGGGCCCCTCGTCACCATGCCGCACGTGGCCATCGACAGGGTGCTGACCGTAAACCTCAACGCGACGCTCCACCTCGTGCGGGAGGTACTGCCCTCCATGATGGCGGCCGGCCAGGGGCGCATCGTTCTCGTCGGATCCGTCGCGGGAACGGTCGGCGTGCGGGAGGAGGCGGTGTACTCGGCCGCCAAGGGAGCGGTGGCCGTGTTCGCCGAAGCACTGCGGCAGGAGCTGCGGGGCACTGGAGTCCGTGTGACGCACGTCGTACCGGGGGCGGTGGACACGGCATTCTTCGAACGGCGGGGCACACCGTACCGCCGGACCCGGCCGCGCGCAGTCCCGGCCGATCGGGTCGCCGACGCGGTCTGGGACGGCCTTGAGCGCGGACGTGACGACGTCTACGTGCCGTCCTGGCTGCATCTGCCAGGCCGGGTGCGCGGCGTCGCCCCCGCCCTGTACCGTCGGCTGCTGGGGCGCTTCGGTTGAGCACTCAAAGTCCGCGGTGATCTGTCCGAAGTCGCTCAGTGCATGCGGGCGAAAGGGCCTGGTTCCCCTGAACTGCGCAGAGGTCGCTGCTGGCGGCTTCGAGAGGTCGGCCATCGCTTCCGTCAGCGTGTCCACCACCGGCCAATGTATGAGCAACCACTCCGGACGATCTTCGGGACACGCGCCCACTTGGCGCAGTGGGCGCCCTCATGCCCCACCTGAGATCTCGTGGCAACAGATGGTCGCCGTCGCGTTGCGACGGCGACACGAAGACCATGCTGACCGCGCTGACGTGCACGGTCGTCTTCACAGGGTCACTCCGCCAACTCCTCCTGGTCGCCTCTCCTTCACGCTTCCCAAGGGAGGCAAGACCCGCGTCGTCGACATGCCTCCCTCGGTTGCCTCGGCGCTGGCTGAGTACTTCATGGAGTACCCGGCCGTCGAGGTCGAGTTGCCGTGGGGCGGCCCGGGGCCGGATCGGGAGAAGCAGAAGGTCCCGCTCACCCTCACCACGACGTACGGCAACGCCGTCCGCGCGAACATCTTCAACGTCGAGGTGTGGAAGCCTGCCTTGGCGGACGCCGGCGTCATCCCCGTGCGGAAGAAGGGCGAGCGCTGGATGGCATCCCGCAAGGACGACTTCCACGTGCTCCGGCACACGTACGCCTCGGTCATCCTGGAAGCGGGCGAGTCCGTCGTCACCCTGGCCCGCTGGCTCGGCCACTCGAGCCCGACCATCACTCTGGACTACTACGCCCACTTCATGCCCGAGGTCGGCGGTAAGGGACGCAGTGCCATCGACGCCCTGCTGGGCGCGTCTTCCGAGGCCGCCGCGACTGCGTAGAGGAAACGGTTTCCCAAGGCCCACAAGGAGGAGGGCGCAGTGATACTGCGCCCCCTCCTGGGCGTTCCGCCGCCCGTAGGTCGATCACCTGCGTGACAGTGAGTGGTCCCGATGGCTGAGGCTGCGGCACTGGTGATCGAGGCTGGCGCCCCCAGCGGGGGAGGAAGCCACGAAGCGGAGCGGGTTTCATTCTCCCCGTAGATTCTCCGCAGCGCCCTCAGAGGCGTTCGAGACGCCCACCATCGGGTGCCTCCGACCTGCGGAATGGGCACTTCCCCGGTGATTACTCAGAGCCAATCGCGCCGCTTGAAGATGACGTACAAACTGGTGCAAACCGCAGCCATTAGGGCGATTGAGAGGGGGTAGCCGAGTACCCAGTGCAACTCCGGCATGTGCTCGAAGTTCATGCCGTAGACCGTCCCGACCAGCGTCGGGGCGAACAGGATCGCCGCCCACGAGGAGATCTTCTTGATCTCCTCGTTCTGTTCGAAGCCCGCCTCCGCCAACGCCCGCATCTCCGCGTTCTGTTGCTGGGTGACGAGGGTGGCGTTGACCGTGAGGATCTCGGTGAGGGCCTGGCGGAAACCGTCGACGCGCTCGCTGGTGTGGGTGACGTGGTCGGCGACGTCGCGGAGGTAGCGCTGGAGTTCGTCGTCCGTCCTGTACTTGATGAAGCCCGCCATCAGGCCGTGCAGCATGCCGACCAGGGGGCGGGTGGCGCGCTGGAACTCGACCATCTCGCGCGAGAGTTCGTAGATGCGGCGGGAGACCGCCGGGTCGCCGCGGAAGACCTCCGTCTCGATCTCGTCGACGTCGTTCTGCACCCCGGCGACGACGGGCGCGTACCCGTCGACCACCGCGTCGAGAATGGCGTAGAGGACCGCCTCGGGGCCGAGCCTCAGCAGCTCCGGGGTCTCCTCCATACGGCGGCGGACGGCCGACAGGTCCGGGGCCGCGCCGTGCCGGACCGTGATGACGAAGTCCGGGCCCACGAAGACGTGCAGCTCGCCGAAGTCGACCTCCTCGGGGGCGTCGAGGTACCGGGCGGCGCGCAGGACGACGAAGAGGGTGTCGCCGTACCGCTCCAGCTTGGGACGCTGATGGGCCTCCATCGCGTCCTCCACGGCGAGCGGGTGGAGGTCGAACTCGGCTGCCAGGGAGAGCAGTTCGCCCTCGGTCGGGCGCGCCAGCCCGATCCACGCCATCCCGGCCGGCGCCTCCCGCAGCTCACGGTAGGTGTCCGCGAGCGTGGCGGGGGAGGAGACGCGTACGCCGTCCTGGTACAGGGCCGCCTCCACCACGCTGGCCGCCCGCTCGGCAGGAGCCCGCTCCGCCGGTTCCCGGGTCCGGTCCGCGGGCGGAGAGGGTGGCGTCGACGGAGGGGGCAGGGCGCGGCGCCAGCCGGACTTCCGGCCGCTCCTCGGAGCAGGCCCGGCACTCTTGGGGGCCGGGCGTGCGCGTCGATCGGCCATCGCGGATGCCTCCCGAGTTGCGCGTACACGTACGACTGTGCGATCACCGAGCAGGATATACGGGGCAAAGGGTCCGGGAGCGGCGAGGGGGCGGTGGGTGAGGAGCGGTCGGGGAGAAGCGGAGACGTGAGGCATCACCCGGGGGCGTCGTGGGCCGGAGGCCCAGGTGGGCTCGACAGCAGCCGGTCCGCGGAGACACCGACCGCGTCCGGGACCATCGCGGACAGAACCTGTCCGCGACTCCCGCTAGCGTGCGCAGCATGACGAACAAGGCGACCCAGACCGCCCCCCGGATCGGCACCCTCGCGCTCAACCGCGCGACCCTGGCCCGCCAGCTCCTGCTGCGCCGGGCTCCCCTGTCCGCCCGCGCCGCCATCACCCACCTCCTCGGGCTCCAGGCACAGAACGTACGGCCGCCGTACTACGCCCTCGCCGCCCGGCTGGACGGCTTCGCGCCCGAGCAGCTGTCGGCGCTGATGGCCGACCGGGACGTCGTACGCATCGTCACCATGCGGTCCACGATCCACACGCACACCGCCGAGGACTGCCTCAGCCTGCGGCCGCTGGTGCAGCCGGCCCGGGAGCGGGAGCTGAACATGTTCCGCAAGGGGCTGGCCGGGGTCGACCTCGAACGGCTGGCGGCGATCGCGCGGGAGCTCGTCGAGGAGGAGCCGCGCACCCTGAAGCAGTTGCGCGAGGCGCTGCTCGTGGAGTGGCCCGACGCCGATCCGTTCGCCCTCGGTCTGGCCGCCCGCTGCCGGCTGCCACTGGTGCAGGTCACCCCGCGCGGACTGTGGGGCAGGAGCGGGCAGGTCGCCCTGACCACCGCCGAGCACTGGCTCGGCCGTCCCGCCGAGGAGGCCCCCGCCCCGGAGACCGTCGTCCGGCGCTATCTCGCCGCCTTCGGACCCGCCTCCGTCAAGGACATGCAGGCCTGGGCCGGAGTGACCCGCCTGCGCGAGGCGTTCGAGCGGCTGCGCCCGGAGCTGCTCGTGTTCCGCGACGAGCGCGGCACCGAGCTGTTCGACCTTCCGGACGCGCCCCGCCCGGACCCGGAGACCCCGGCGCCGCCCCGGCTGCTCCCCGAGTTCGACAACCTGCTCCTCTCCCACGCCGACCGCTCCCGGGTGGTCCCGCCGGACCTCAAGGGCCGTTCCTGGCAGGGGAACCAGGCCCATCGCACCTTCCTCGTCGACGGGTTCCTGGCCGGTCTCTGGAAGCTCGGCGACGGCGCTCTCACCCTCGAACCGTTCGGCCCGCTCACCCGGGAGCAGCGGGCCGACCTGGTGACGGAGGCGGAGCGCACGCTCACGACCCTGCGCGAGGACGCGGGCGGGGCGCACCCCGACCGCACCGTCCTCGACATCCGCTTCGGCACCGTGGCCACGTGACGCACGCGCCATGACGCCCCTGGTGGCCCCATGTCGCCCACCCGTCCGCCCGGACCATGGAGAGGGGGCGCCGCGAACCGCTCGTGGCAGG
>NZ_JBHVDD010000036.1:0-77917 GCF_042802995.1 Streptomyces sp. NPDC057438 | reverse complement strand
GGGGGCGGCAAACCGACACGACCGCCCCGTACGGCCGGACAGTCGTCGACGCGAGAGCGGTGCCTGCGTCCGCGGAGGAACAGGCCGGGCCCCACGGCGAGTACCACGGCCGTGGCGCCGCCCGCCACCAGCGGCACGGAGGTGCCGCTCTCGTCCGTCGTGGAGGCGACGGGAGTGCCGGGGTCGGCGGCCGGTGGGCCGGCGTCGGTGCCCGGCGCCGCCGTGTCCCGCGCGGGCGCCGTCGTGGCGGGCCCGGACGTCGCGGCGTCCGGCTTCTGTGCCCCGGCCTTCTCGCGTGCGCCGGGCGCCTCCTCCGAACCTCCGCCGTCCGTGCCGTCCGTGCCGTCCGTGCTGTTCGCGCCGTCCGTGCCCGAGCCGGCCGGCTTCACCTTCGGGAACACCACGTCCGAGCACGAGTAGTACGTGTCGACCGTGCTCGTGTTCTGCCAGATCGTGTACAGCACATGGCGCCCGGACCGGTCCGCCGGCAGCTTCGCCGAGAACCGGTACGAGCCGTCCCGCAGCGGCGGGTCCGTGACCGAGGCGAACGGCTGCTCGGGCAGATCGGACCAGGTCAGCGGTTTCGTGGGGTCGTACCCCGGTTTCGTCAGGAACAGCTTGAAGGTCCCGGTGTGCGGAATCGTCGACCGGTAGGTCAGGTTCAGTGTGCTGCCGGGGGAGAGGCGGGTCGAGGGCCAGTCGGCGCGGGCCAGGTCGAGCCCCTTGTAGGGCGCGAGCCCGCCGCTGCACAGCTGCCCGTCCGGGACGACCTCCCGGTCCCGCCCGTTCACCCCGGCGATCCGCATGTTGTCCCACGCGGTGAAGGGGCCGCCGTTCGCGGCGACCGCCGCCCTGCACGCCGCCGAGCCCTGTGCGTCACCCTCGGGCGAGCACGCCGAGACCCGGCTCACCGGATCCGTAGGCGCGCCGTGCGCCCAGGCCGGGCCGGCGGCGCCCACGGCGAGGAGCAGCGGGGCCACGACCACGGCGGCGGCCGTCGGAACCGCGGCCCGGCGGCCGGTGGCCCGGGGGGCGGTTCCGTGGTGGGCGTGGGCGTGGGCGTGGGCGCGGGTGCGGTGGGCGGACAAGCGGTACATCCGAAACGTCCGATCCGTGAGGGTCGAGGGGCTGACGGTCCAGGGTGTCGTACGGGACCCGGGGGTACCGCGTTCAACGCCGCGACGCTGTTCGAACGGCCGGATCCAGCCAGGCGCAGAGGGGCGTCGACGCCTCGGCAAACCCGGCGAAGCGGCACATCGGGACCCGACTGCCCTGTCACATAGGGGAGTTCCCGAGGGGTCGAGGGTTTTCCCCGTATCCCCATGACCAGGGCTTTGCCTACTGTCATCGCACAGCCGAACCATAGGTAACCCCTGGTGGACGGCTCGCGCTTGGCCGGCTTTCTGCGCCATCCCTTTCTGGACCCCCCGCCGCTTCGATGACGAAGCGTTTCACTGCCGCTCCTCCCCTGACATGAGCAGGCCACGAAAGGCGAAGCCCTTGCGAACCTCCACCTCTCGTCTCACCGGACGGAAGCTCATATCCGTCGCCGCGGTCTCCGTCGCCCTGGTCGCCGGCATGACCTCCTCCGTCGCCGTCGCCCAGGCCCCCTCCGCCAAGGCCGACGCCGCCCCCGCCGTCGCCGGTGCCACCGAGGCCGCGCCCGGCGCCACCGCCGAGCGCCTTATCGTCGGATACAAGTCCGGCGCCGCCGAGGCCACGTCGAACAAGGCCGCCGACGCCGACGCCGCGGCCAAGGGCAAGGAGGCCGGCGAGAGCCTCGACTTCCAGCGCCGGCTCGGCAGCGGCGCGGCCCTCGTCGACCTGGGCGAGGACGTCACCAAGGCGGACGTCGCCGATGTCATCGCCGAGTACCAGGCCGACCCGCAGGTCGCCTATGTCGCCCCGGACCGCCTGAACAAGGCGCTGGCCACCCCCAACGACACCGAGTACAGCAAGCAGTGGGACCTCTACGAGGCCACCGCCGGCATGAACGTGCCGGGCGCCTGGGACAAGGTCACCGGCACCGGAGTGACGGTCGCCGTCATCGACACCGGTTACGTCGCCCACTCGGACCTCGCCGCGAACATCGTCGGCGGCTACGACTTCATCGCCGACACCACGGTCGCCAACGACGGCAACGGCCGTGACAGCAACCCGGCCGACCCGGGGGACTGGACCGCCGCCAACGAGTGCGCCGCGGGCGACCCGGCCAGCACCTCCTCCTGGCACGGCACCCACGTGGCCGGCACCATCGCCGCCGTCACCAACAACAGCAAGGGTGTCGCCGGTGTCGCCTACGGCGCCAAGGTCTCCCCGCTGCGGGTCCTCGGCAAGTGCGGCGGCTACGACTCCGACATCATCGACGCCATCACCTGGGCGTCCGGCGGCACCGTCTCCGGCGTGCCCGCCAACACCAACGTCGCCAAGGTCATCAACATGAGCCTCGGCGGTGGCGGTGCCTGCACCTCCGCGACCCAGACCGCGATCAACGCCGCCGTGAACCGCGGCACCACCGTCGTCGTCGCGGCGGGCAACAGCAACGCCAACGCGGCCAACTACTCGCCGGCCAGCTGCAACAACGTGATCTCGGTCGCGGCCACCAACCGCGCCGGCTCCCGCTCGTACTACTCCAACTTCGGTTCGGTCGTCGACATCGCGGCCCCCGGCGGCGAGACCCGCACCGTCGAGTCCGGCGGCATCCTGTCCACGCTGAACGCGGGCGGCTCGACCCCCGGCAGCGAGTCGTACGACTACTACCAGGGCACCAGCATGGCCGCCCCGCACATCGCGGGCCTCGCCGCGCTGGTGAAGTCGGCGAACTCCGCGCTGACCCCGGCCCAGATCGAGTCCGCGATCAAGACCAACTCGCGTGCTCTGCCGGGCACCTGCTCGGGCGGCTGCGGCGCGGGCCTCGCCGACGCGGCCAAGACGGTGCAGGCGGTGACCGGTGGAGGCTCCACGGGGGGCACCACCTTCACCAACACCACGCCTGTGTCCATCCCGGACAACGGCGCCGCGGTCGAGTCCTCGATCGCCGTCACCGGCCGCACCGGCAACGCCCCCTCGGCGCTCCAGGTCGGCGTGGACATCACCCACACCTACCGCGGTGACCTGGTCCTGGACCTGGTGGCCCCCGACGGCTCGACCTACCGTCTCAAGGCCTCCAGCTCGGACTCCGCCGACAACCTGGTCACCACCTACTCGGTGAACGCCTCCAGCGAGGTCGCCAACGGCACGTGGAAGCTGCGCGTCCAGGACGTCGCGGCCTCCGACACCGGCCGCCTCAACAACTGGAAGCTGACCTTCTGATCCTCGGCCCCCGGGCCGAACCCCCGGCCGGACGGCCGGACCGCAGGACCGCCACCCCCCACTGCCGGCGGCCGACCGATGCGAGCGGGCATCGGCCGGCCGCCGGCCCCTGCACGCCGGGCGTTAGCGTATGCGTATGCCGACAGAGAAGCCCGAGGCGCCCGCCCCCGTCCCGTCCGCGGTGACCTGTCCCCGCTGCGGGGCCTCGGGGCCGTCGGTGCGCACGGTCCCCGACGCCTGCGCCGATCCCGACTCCCGTCGCTCCGGCCTCTCCGACCGGCTCGCGAAGGCTCCGGGCGCGCATTCGAGACTCGACAGCTTCACGCACTTCCTGGAGGGCATGGTCCTCGCCGGCATCGGCGCGGGTCTCGCCCACAGCGGCGTGCAGAACGACAAACCCCTCTACACGGCGGGCGGTGCGGTCCTCGCCGTCCTCCTCTTCGCCGGCACCCTCTGGGTGATCCGCGGCGAAGCCCGCGAACGCGCCGTCGTCACGGCGGGCGGTCCCCGCGCCGAGGAACTGTGGCGGCCCGCCCACCACTGCGCCTCCTGCGACTGCGTCTTCTACCCCGGCGGCAGCCCCTGGCCGGTTCCGCTGACGACGGACCAGTTCCGCAAGTTCGTCTGGACCGAGGCCGGCTTCGACCGGTACGTGGAAGCGCGGCTGGCCACGGTGGAACTCCCGCCCCGGACGCCCACCGGCCCGGCCGGTCCCGTCGACCCGAGGGGCGCCCACGACCATGCCTGACGCCCCCGTCGTCCACGTCGACGACCCGGACTCCTTCCCGCACAGCGTCCTCGCCGAACGCCACCCGGCCCTCCTCCGCAAGGTCCGCGACGCCACCCCCTACGGCCCCGAACAGCGTCGCGCCCTGGAGGAGTTGCTGCACAACACCCTGCACGGCACCGTCGCACCACCCCCGGACGACGGCTGGTGGGACACCTGGGACGTACGCCGTCACGCGGGCCGCTCCTGGTTCACCCTCCCCTTCCTCGTCGCCGAGAGCTGTTTCTACCGTCAACTCCTGCGTGCCGTGGGCTACTTCGGCCCCGGTCCCTGGCAGGGCGTCGACCCGTTCCGCCCCTTCAAGCTCGCCGAACTGGACACTCCCGAGGCGGCCGCCGAACTCACCGCCCTCGGCCCCCTGGCGCAGCGGCCCCTCCCGGACCAGCTCATGGCCCTCCTGCACGGCTCCCTCTGGGGCAACCGGGCGGACCTGGGCTTCCGGCTCCAGTCCGAGAAGGACGGCGAGTCGGCCACCTCGTCCCCGCTGGTGGCGGACGACACCGACCCCCTCCTCTCCCTGCTGACGGCCGGCGGCCACTCCGCAGCCGGACGCACCCTGTGTCTGGTCGCCGACAACGCGGGCCGGGAACTGATCCCCGACCTCCTCCTCGTCGACCACCTCCTCGCCCACGGCCACTTCGCCCGTGCCGTCCTGCACCTGAAGCCGTACCCGTACTTCGTCTCGGACGCCACCACCGCCGACACCCTCGACGCGGTGCACCACCTGGTCGCGGCGCAGACCGACGCGGGGCACCGACTCCACACCGCCCTCGCCGAAGGCCGCCTGACCCTGCGCACCCACCCCTTCTCGTGCGCCCCGCTGCCCTACGCGGACATGCCGGCAGACCTGCGCGCGGAGTTCGCCGCCGCCGACGTGACCCTGATGAAGGGCGACCTCAACTACCGCCGCCTGGTGGGCGACCGCCTCTGGCCCCCCACCACCCCCTTCACCGAGGTGACCTCCTACTTCCCCGCCCCCGTGGCCGCCCTGCGTACCCTCAAGTCGGACGTCATCACGGGCCTGACCCCTGAGACGGAGACCGCCCTCGTGACCGCCGAGGGGCAGCGCTGGCGCACCAGCGGGACGAGGGCCCTGATCCAGCTCAGGGTCTGACGCACGGGGCGGCCGGCGCGAGGAGCGGGGCGCGACCTCGCTCGTCCAGGGGCGAGAAGCCCCCAGGTTCACGCGATGGTGTGATCATGTGCCCCCGGCCGGATGCCCGCCGGGGGCCACGGGTAGGGCCCGGCCATGACGCAGCCGTTCGCACTCCCGCACTTCTATCTGCCGTACCCCGCGCGGCTGAACCCCCACCTCGAAGAGGCCCGTGCCCACTCCGCCGAATGGGCGCAGGAGATGGGCATGCTGGAGGGCTCCGGCGTATGGGACCGGGCGGACCTGGACGCGCACGACTACGGACTGCTGTGCGCGTACACCCACCCCGACTGCGACGGGCCGGCGCTCTCGCTCATCACCGACTGGTACGTGTGGGTGTTCTTCTTCGACGACCACTTCCTGGAGCTCTACAAGCGCTCCCAGGACCGCCCCGGCGGCAAGGCCCACCTCGACCGGCTGCCGCTGTTCATGCCGCTGGACCTCTCCACCCCCGTGCCCGAGCCGCGGAACCCGGTGGAGGCGGGCCTCGCCGACCTCTGGGCCCGTACGGTGCCGTCGATGTCGATGGACTGGCGCCGCCGCTTCGCCGTGGCGACCGAGCACCTGCTCAACGAGTCGATGTGGGAGCTGTCCAACATCAACGAGGGCCGGATCGCCAACCCGGTCGAGTACATCGAGATGCGCCGCAAGGTCGGCGGTGCGCCCTGGTCGGCCGGCCTCGTCGAGTTCGCGACCGCGGAGGTGCCGGCGTCCGTCGCGGACACGAGGCCGCTGAGGGTCCTGATGGAGACGTTCTCCGACGCCGTCCACCTGCGCAACGACCTGTTCTCCTACCAGCGGGAGGTCGAGGAGGAGGGCGAGAACAGCAACGGCGTGCTCGTCCTGGAGACCTTCTTCGGCTGCGGCACCCAGCAGGCCGCCGAGACCGTCAACGACATCCTCACCTCACGGCTGCACCAGTTCGAGAACACCGCGCTCACCGAGGTCCCCGCGATCGCCGTGGAGAAGGGCCTCACCCCGGTCGAGGTCGCCGCCGTCGCGGCCTACACGAAGGGGCTGCAGGACTGGCAGTCCGGCGGCCACGAGTGGCACATGCGCTCCAGCCGCTACATGAACGAGGGCGCCACGTCCGCGCGCGGCCCCCTCGACCTGGGCGGCGCGGTCCTCTCCGGCCCCGCCCTGCTCACCCGGGCCGGGCACGGCACCTCCGCCGCGGACGTGGGCGCGCTGCTCGCGACCGCCGCCGCGCAGCGGCTGCGGGCCCACACGCACCGGCCGTACCAGCAGGTCGGCCCCTCGCGCCTGCCCGACTTCCACATGCCGTTCCGGGTCGAACTCTGCCCCCACCTGGACGGTGCCCGGCCCCGCCTCACCGCCTGGGCGCACGCGACGGGCATCCTCGGCGAGGGCGTCTGGGACGAGGAGCGGCTCGCCGCCGCCGACCTGCCGCTCTGCGCGGCCGGCCTCGACCCGGACGCCACCCCCGAGCAGCTCGACCTCAGCTCCCACTGGCTGGCCTGGGGCACCTACGGCGACGACTACTACCCCCTGGTCTTCGGCCACCGCCGCGACCTGGCCGCTGCCCGCCTGACCACGGCCCGGCTCTCCGACTGCATGCCCGTCGACGGTGAACGGGTCCCCGTCCCGGCGAACGCCATGGAACGGGGCCTCATCGACCTCTGGACGCGGACGACGGGGGGCATGACCCCCGACGAGCGGCGCGGGCTGAAGGAGTCGGTCGACAAGATGACCGAGAGCTGGGTGTGGGAGGTGTTCAACCAGATCCAGAACCGCGTCCCCGACCCGGTGGACTACCTGGAGATGCGGCGCGCCACCTTCGGCTCCGACCTCACCCTCAGCATGTGCCGGATGGGCCACGGCCCGCAGATCCCGCCCGAGGTGTACCGCAGCGGCCCCGTCCGCTCGCTGGAGAACGCGGCCATCGACTACGGGTGCCTCATCAACGACGTGTTCTCGTACCAGAAGGAGATCGAGTACGAGGGCGAGGTGCACAACGCGATCCTCGTCGTGCAGAACTTCTTCGGCTGCGACTATCCGGCCGCGCTCGGTGTGATCCACGATCTGATGACCCAGCGGATGCGGCAGTTCGAGCATGTCGTCGCTCATGAACTCCCCGTCGTCTACGACGACTTCCGGCTGTCGCGGGAGGCCCGCGCCATCATGGGCGGCTATGTGGCCGACCTGCAGAACTGGATGGCCGGCATCCTCAACTGGCACCGCGAGGTGGACCGTTACAAGCCGGAGTTCCTGGCCCGCCGGGCCCACAACTTCGTCCCGGACCGGCCGCCGGCGCTGCCCTTCACGCCGGTGCGCACGGGCTGAGGCCCCCCGGGCCACGCCGGGCCCGGGGGGCCGAGGCCGGGTGTCAGTCTCACTCTTTCGTGGCTCGTCGGGCCGTGACGGCCCGGGTAGGTGTCCGGCCGGAGGTGGCGACACCATGGAACAGACCGCGTTGAGACCCAAACCCATGCCGGGCCGGGAGTCCGGTGAGGACCGTCCGTCGGGCACCCCCCGGCGCCCGCACGCCGCACCACGCAGTGCCGGGCAACGACTGAGCACTGTGCTGTTCGCCCTGGTCACCTGCGTGATCCTCATCCTGTCGGGCGTGGGGCTCGGCATGATGGGGGCGACGGTGACCGGCATGGGCCGGCTCGTCCAGGCGCGGGAGGCCGCGCCGGGGGCCACCGCCCGGCCCGACGGCGGCCGGCCCCTGCCGGGGGCGCCCACGTCCGCTCGGGCACCGGGGAGTCCGCTCTCCCCGAGTCCTCCTGCGGCCGTGCGCCCCCTCCTCGGGATCGACGTCGTCGACGCCCCCGGGGACGCCCGCGGCCGGGGCGCGCTGGTGGCCGGTGTCCATGTGCCCGGCGCCGGGTACAGCGCGGGCCTGGTCCGCGGCGACGTCGTCCTGTCCCTGGGCGGCACCAGGACCGGTACGGCGGCGGACCTCGCGCGGGCGATCGCCGCCGCCCGCCCCGGCACGGCGCTCCGACTCGCCGTACGCCACGCGAACGGCACCCGGCAGTACCTGGTGGCCGTACCGGCGGTGGCCACCTGACCGGCACCGCCGTCCGGGACGAGGGGTCCGGGGCCCGTGGGGCCCGGCGCGCGCCGGGGAGCCCGTGCCGCGGAGGCCCGCGCCGGGGCCGCACGGCAACCGGGGGTCCGCGCCGGCCGGTGTCGTGCCGCAATGGGCTCGCGTGCGCCGCGGCGGAAGGGCAGGATGCTGCCCGTAGGCCCAGGGCGGCTCCGAGCGGACGGAGGCAAGGATGAGCGGCACATCCGGCGAGGGGGACGCCACCGCGCCCCGTGGCTCCGAAGGCCCGCCCGCGCCCGTCACCACCGGGGCGCCGCTGCCGCCCTTCACCGCCGACGACCACCGGGCCCGGATGCGGCGCGCGGCACGGGCCGCCGCGGACGCCGGGCTCGACGGGCTGCTGATCGCGCCCGGCCCGGACCTGGTGTGGCTGACCGGGCACCGGCCGCCGGAGACCGAGCGACTGACGATGCTCGTACTGCGCGACGGCGAGGACCCCGTGCTGGTGGTCCCCACGCTGGAGGCCCCGGACGCCGCCGAAGCACCCGGCGGCCCCGCGCTCACGCTCCACGACTGGACCGACGGCAAGGACCCCTACGAGGCGGCCCTCTCCGTCCTCGGCCCGGGCGGCCGTTTCGGCGTCAGCGACAACACCTGGGCACTGCACCTGCTCGGCCTGCGGCGACGGCTGCCCGGGGCGGCGTTCACGGCCCTCACCGAGGCCCTGCCGATGCTGCGGGCGGTGAAGGACGCGGCCGAGCTACGGCGGATGGCGGCGGCGGGCGTGGCCGCCGACCGGGCCTACGAGGAGATCCGGCAGGTGTCCTTCGCCGGACGCCGGGAGGCCGAGGTCGCCGCGGACCTCGCCGCGCTGCTGCGCCGGTTCGGGCACTCCCAGGTCGACTTCACCATCGTCGCCTCGGGCCCGAACGGCGCCAACCCGCACCATGAGGCCGGGGACCGTGTCATCCGCGACGGCGACATGGTCGTCCTCGACTTCGGCGGCCTCAAGGACGGCTACGGCTCCGACACCTCCCGGACCGTCCACGTCGGCGAGCCGGCCGCCGAGGAGCGCGAGGTGCACGACGTGGTGCGGGCCGCCCAGGAGGCCGGGTTCCGCGCGGTACGGCCCGGTGCGGCCTGCCAGGACGTCGACCGGGCCGCCCGCGCCGTCATCACCGACGCCGGGTACGGCGACCGCTTCGTCCACCGCACCGGGCACGGCATCGGCGTCACCACCCACGAGCCGCCGTACATGATCGAGGGGGAGGAGCTTCCCCTCGTGCCCGGCATGTGCTTCTCGGTCGAACCCGGGATCTATCTGCCCGGCCGTTTCGGAGTCCGGATCGAGGACATCGTGACGGTGACCGAGGACGGCGGGCGACGCCTCAACAACACCACGCGCGAGATGGCGGTGGTCCAGTGACCCACCGCGTACCCTCGCTGCTCTGAGCCCCCGGACGACGGCGCGACCATGACCCAGCCACCGACACCCACCGCGGACAGCGTCCGCCTGCTGGTCCGTTCCCTGCTGCGGAACGGGGCCGGCCGGAGCGGCGACGGCCCTGACGTACGGCCCGTCGCCGGGGACGACTCCCACCGCACCTGGTGGGTCGGCACCCGCCATGTGCTGCGCCTGACGACCGACCGGCACGCCGTCGTACGCCAGAAGCGAGAGCTGCGGCTGCGGGACCTGGTGCGTCCGCACATCGGCGTGGCCGTCCCGGTGAGCGTCGCGCACGGGGAGTGGTCCGGCGGGCTCACCTACACGCTCGACACCAGGCTGCCGGGCGGTACGGCGCAGGACCACGACGTGTCCGCGCTGGGCGAGGCCGATCTGGCGGCCCTCCTGACGGGGCTGCGCGAGGTGCCGGCCCGGCAGGCCGAGGTGCTCGGGGTGCCGCGGCTCGCCCCGCGCTCGCTGGAGACCCTGCGGGCGGCGGCCGGGCGGGCGGCGCGGGTCCTCGCCGACGCCGACGAGTTCGACGCCGGGCGGCTCGGGCAGCTGACGTCCGGGAGCGCCGGGCAGCTGACGGCGCCGGGGGCGGTGCTGGTCCACCACGGGCTCACGGACGACCATCTCGTGGTGAGCGCGGAAGGCCGGGTCCGCGGGGTCCTCGACTGGACCGGCACGGTCGTCGGTGACCCCGCCGAGGACATCGCCGGTCTCGCCACGGCCGTGGGTTCCCCGGCCGCAGTCCGCGCGGCCACCCTCGCGGGGTACGGCGCCCGCCCCTGTCTGCGCGGTCTCTGGCTGGCCCGCTGCGACACGGTCATCGCTCTCGCGGAGGGCCTGCGGGGCCCGGCCCCGGCCGCGCTCCCGGCCCTGCGGCACCGCGTGCGACGCACCTGGGAGGCGATCCTGCTGGAGCGGGTGACGGATCTGCGGGGCGAGGACTGAGGGGCCCGGACGAGGACGCCAGGCACGGGCGCGGACCGAGAGGCTCCTCCCGGCCACCGCCCCCGGCTCACGCCACCGTCAGGACCACGCACGACTCCCCGCCCAGTGTCAGCACCCCGTCCGCGCCCGGCGCCGGCACCGGATCCCAGGACGCCAGCACCCGGGCGTGCGGCACCCCGACCGGGATCGAGGCGGTCTCCTTGCCCAGGTTCAGCGCCACGCACACGTCACCCCGCCGGAAGCCGAACCACCGCGCCTCCTCGTCGTGGGCGACCTTGACGTCGGAGAGGTCGGGGTCGGAGAGGTCGGGGAAGGTGCGGCGCAGGGTGATGAGGGTGCGGTACCAGGCCAGCATCCGGGCGTGCGGCTCGCGGGCCGGTTCGGACCAGTCGAGGCAGGAGCGGTCGCGGGTCGCGGGGTCCTGGGGGTCGGGGACGTCCTCCTCGGCCCACCCGTGCGCCGCGAACTCCCGGCGCCGGCCGCGCCGGACCGCCTGCGCGAGGTCCGGGTCGGTGTGGTCCGTGAAGAACTGCCAGGGGGTGGACGCGGCCCACTCCTCACCCATGAAGAGCATCGGGGTGAAGGGGCCCGCGAGGACGAGCGCGGCCGCGCAGGCCAGCAGGCCGGGGGAGAGGGTCGCGGCCAGACGGTCGCCCTGGGCGCGGTTGCCGACCTGGTCGTGGGTCTGGGTGTAGCCCAGCAGCCGGTGCGCGGACAGGCTCGTACGGTCCAGGGGGCGGCCGTGGTGACGCTCCCGGAAGGACGAGTACGTGCCGTCGTGGAAGTAGCCGCCCGTCAGGGTCTTCGCCAGGCCTGCCAGGCCGGCCCGCGCGAAGTCCTCGTAGTAGCCCTGCGACTCACCGGTCAGGGTGGTGTGCAGGGTGTGGTGGAAGTCGTCGTTCCACTGGGCGTGCAGACCGAGCCCGCCGCGCGAGCGCGGGGTGACCAGGCGCGGGTCGTTCAGGTCCGACTCGGCGATCAGGAACAGCGGCCGGTCCACCTGGACGGCGAGCGCGTCGACGGCCGTCGACAGCTCCTCCAGGAAGTGCAGGGCGCGGGTGTCCCTGAGCGCGTGCACCGCGTCCAGGCGCAGTCCGTCGAGGCGGTAGTCGCGCAGCCAGGCGAGCGCGCTCTCCAGGAAGTACGCCCGCACCTCGTCCGAGCCGGGCGCGTCCAGGTTGACCGCCGCGCCCCAGGGCGTGTGGTGCCGCTCGGTGAAGTAGGGGCCGAAGGCGGGCAGGTAGTTGCCGGAGGGGCCGAGGTGGTTGTGCACGACGTCGAGCACGACGCCGAGGCCCAGTTCGTGCGCCGTGTCCACGAACCGCTTCAGCGCCTCGGGGCCGCCGTACGGCTCGTGCACGGCCCAGAGAGAGACGCCCTCGTAGCCCCAGCCGTGCGTCCCAGGGAACGGGCACACGGGCATCAACTCCACGTGTGTGACGCCCAGTTCGACCAGATGCGCGAGCCGTCCGGCGGCCGCGTCCAGGGTGCCCTCGGAGGTGTACGTGCCGATGTGCAGCTCGTACAGGACCGCGCCCGGCAGCCCGCGCCCGGGCCACGCGGCGCGCCACGCGTACCGCCCGTGGTCGACGACCGCGCTCAGACCGTCGGGGCCGTCCGGCTGTCGGCGCGAGCGCGGATCGGGCAGGACCGGGCCGTCGTCGACGGCGAAGCCGTAGCGCGTGCCGTCCGACGCCTCCGCCTCCACGGTCCACCACCCCGGCCGCCCCGGATCGCGCTCCATCGCGTGGGTCGCGCCCGCGCGGTGGAGCGTCGAACGGTCGGCCTGCGGTGCCCACACCTCGAACTGCACGGAACGGTTCTCCCTCGGCTGCCGGTCGTCGTGGGTAGTCAGGGGCCGAGCCGCTCCGGGACGTGACCCCACGTCCCCGAACCGCTCGCCTCCATCGTGCGCCAATCGGGATCTCCGCGCGGTCGGATCGCCGCTTTCGCCCCGTGAGTCGCACCACCCGCCGGACATGTGTCCGGGGATGGTCACCGTTTCCGGCCTGTCTGGACACCTCCGGTCCCCCTGACCGACAATCACACGCGTGACGTCGTCCTTCGAGTTCCACACGTATCCCGCGCGGCTGTCGGACGCCGAGCGCGACCGCGCGCTGAGGGCGCTCCGTGACGGCGTCGCACTGGGCCGCCTGTCCCACGACACGTTCATCCGGCGGATGGAGCTGGCGCTCACCGCCCGGCGTTCCGACGAACTCGCCGTGCTCACCGCCGATCTGCCCGTCGAGAAGCGCTGGTCCCGGCTGGTGCTCGGCACCGTCGGGGCGGTCTCCGGCTTCGGCGTGAAGCTGCGCCGGGCCTGGCAGGCCGAGCGGCTCCCGAAGCTGCAGCTGCCGCACCCGGGGAGCGGGCACTCCCTGCGCATCGGCCGCGATCCCGGCAGCGGTCTGCGGCTCAGCCACGAGACGGTCTCCCGGGTGCACGCCGAGCTGAGCCGCCAGGGCGGCCTGTGGATCCTGCGCGACCTCGGCTCCACCAACGGCACCACCGTCAACGGCCGTCGGGTGATCGGCGCGGCCGTCGTCCGGGACGGGGATCAGGTCAGTTTCGGCCGAATGAACTTCCGGCTCTCCTCGGAATGACCTTCCGACCGATCTCACGGCAAAGCTCTGGCCTGGGATTTACGCAGCGAATTTGTCAACTTCCCTTGCCTTCCAGGGTGTTGACGCACGTTCCCGGCCGTGACTGACTGTGGGTACACCATGCACACCAGGTGAACCGACGGCACCACATTCGTGGAGGTGTGTGCCCTGCCGCCACTCCTCCGCTATCCGACCGTGGACGAGCTGTCCGCCCGCGCCGCCGGGCTCGTCGACCGGCATCCGCACCGCACCCGGCTGCGCCGCGTGGGCACCTCACGGGCCGGCACCCCGATGTGGCTGCTGTCCGTCGGACGGGGCGACCGCCACGTCCTCGTCGTCGCGGGCCCGCACGCCAACGAGCCCGTGGGCGGCGCCACCGTCCTGCGGCTGGCCGAACGGGTCCTCGCCGACCCCCGGTTGAGCGAGGCAGCCGACACCACCTGGAACCTGCTGCTGAGCCTCGACCCCGACGGCTCCCGCCGCAACGAGGGCTGGCTGTCCGGCCCGTACACCCTCGGGCAGCACTTCCGGCACTTCTTCCGCCCCGGCTTCCTGGAACAGCCCGAGTGGCTGCCCGACGGTGCCGCCGGCGCCGTCATGCCCGAGACCCGCGCCCTGCTCGACCTCCAGGACGAACTGCGGCCCTTCCTCCAGTGCTCGCTGCACGGCGTCGACGTCGGCGGCGGCTTCGTCGAACTGACCCGCGACCTGCCCGGCCTGGACCGGCGCGTCGCGTGCGCCGCCGCCCGCCTCGGCATCCCGCGCGAGCTGAGCCCCTACGACACCCTGTACTGGCCCCGCCTCGGCCCCGCCGTCTACCGCATCCCGCCCCCGCACCGGGGCGACCTCGCCGCCGCCATCACCGAGGCCGCCGTCGAGTCGACCTGGTACCACCCCCACCGCTACGGCACGGTCACCGCCGTCGTCGAGGCACCCATGTGGGGCGTGAGCGCCGTCGAGGACGCCTCCCCGTCGCCCGACGCCGACGCCTTCCTGCGCCGCGTCAGCCGCGCCCTGCGCCGCGACACCCGGCTCCTGGAGGGCATCCTCGGCCGCGTCCGACCCTCGGTGACCGGAGGCCCGGACGCCGCCCGGTTCCTCGCCCCGGTCGACGACTACCTCCTGGTCGGGCCGGGCCTCGCCGATTCCTGGGACCCCGACGTCCACGACGCCGCCGCCCGGCCGCTGCCCCCGCTCGACGCCGCCCGGCTCACCACCCTCGCCATCTCCGGCCGCCGGGTCGCCCTGCGCACCGCCGGGCTGCTGCACCAGCTGGTGACCCGCGCCGGGCGCGACCCGGCGGACGCGCTGCCCGAACTGGACCGGCTCGTCGAGCGGTGGTGCGCCGACTACCGCGACGGTTACCGGGCCCGCTGGATCCCCGTCGCCCGCCAGGCGGAGTACCAGGCCCGCGTGGTCCTCGCCGCGTTCGAGCTGGCCGCCGGACGGGCGGGCGACTCCCTTTCGGGTGAGCCGGGATGGAGTTCCGAGCCCGCCGTGCCGATGCACCGGGAATGACGTATCCCACCCGCGCGGCCCGCGCCGGCCTGCTCGCCGCCCTCGCCCTCCTCACCGTCGCCGCCTCGGCCCCCGGCCGGGCGGCCGCCGTCCAGGGCGACTGGCTCTATGTCTCCCTCACCCGGGGCGAGGCCCGCTCATCCGACACCCGCGCCACCCTGCTCCTCTGCGACCCGCCCCAGGGCCACGGCCGCGCCACCCAGGCCTGCGCCGACCTCCGCCGGTCCGACGGCAACATCGCCCGCATCCCCCACCGGCCCGCCGTCTGCACCCATATCCACGCCCCCGTCCGGGCCACCGCCGAGGGTTGGTGGAACGGCCGTCAGGTCGCCTACGAGCAGACCTTCGCCAACCCGTGCGTGATGGCGGCCCGGACAGGAGCGGTGTTCGCCCTCGCGGACTGACGCCCCCGCCGCTCCCGCCGCCTTCCCGGCCCTGCGGGGCGCCCGGCGGGCGCGCTCACGACCCTGCGTCCCCCCGCGCACAGGCCGCGGCCGCCAGCACCGTACGCACCTGGTGCTCGACCTGGTCGGCCAACGGCACCCGCCGCGCGCGGAACCGGTCGGCGAAGGACTCGCACCACTCGGCGACGAGGTCTTCGAGGAGGGGCGCCCCCGGGGCGTCGGCGTCCACCAGAACACGCCGCAGCATCGCCGCGGCCCGCAACGGCAGCCGACGCCCGAAGGCGTCCACGCTGCCCACGTACGCCGTCGACAGGTCGGGCGGCGACCCTTCCGTCCAGTCCCGGGCCAGCCCCGGCACCAGGGCCAGCGCCCACCGGGCGGCCCGCAGCAACGGCCCCTCGGGACCCGGCAGCCGGGGCAGCTCCTCGGCGAGCACCCGCTCCACCCGGCCCGCGTCCGCGAGGAGCCGGCGCGCCAGATGCCGCAGCGCCGCCGCCGGGGCCGGGTGCGGGGCGATGTCGTCCACCAGGTCGCTCGCCCACATCGGCACCTCGACGACCGCGGTCAGGCCGCCGTACCGGTGGGCGTGGTACCAGGTGCTGTGCCGGGCGTCGTCCGGCATGCTCGGATAGGCGGGGTGACCGCCCGGCCGGGGCATCACGAACACCCCCGGCCCGGAGGCGGGCCAGCCCGCGGCGTCCGAGGCGCTCCGCTCCACCGGTATGCCCAGCTCGGCCGCGGACTTGGCGAACGGCTCGGCCAGCCCCGGCACGTCCCTCGTCAGCTGCACCCAGCTGCCGCCGAGATCGGTGCCGTGCAGGGTCACCTGGAGGTAGGGCCGCAGCTCGTCCAGCACGCCGAACAGGGCGTGCGTCTCGGGCGGCAGCCGGTCCGGCGGGAGCACCGACGGTGACCACTCCGGTTGCTCGGGACCGGCCGGACGGAAGAACCCCAGGTGGTAGTCGAGGAGCGTGCGCGGCGCCGGCGTCGTGTGCAGACTCGCCCCGTCCGGGTCCGCGCAGAGCACGAAGTGCCAGGAGACGCCCGAGCGCAACTCCCGCTCCCGCGCGACCCGTTCGGCCAGTGCCAGCACCGTGGAGCCGCCGGTCGGTTCGTTCGCGTGGGCGCCCGCGACGACCAGGACGGCCCGTCTCGCGTGGCCCACGGACAGCAGCCGCAGCGGCCGGCCCGCCCGGGACACTCCGATCCGCCGCAGCGCGCACAGCCCCGGCCGGCGCTCCGCCAGGGACCGTGCCGCCGCCTCCAGTTCCGCCACCGTGGGATAACCGAGCTCCGACAGCAGACCCACCCCCGTTCAGTCCACCTGGCATCAGCATCCGCGCACCCGGCACGGCCGAGTGGGAGATATGCCCAGTGTCCGTCCATATGGGGGGCGGCGCCCAGGGGCGCCCGAGCGCACTCGCGGTTTTCGGCCACGCGGGCCGCCGCTCCCCGGCCGGGGCGGCGTTCTCCGTCACCCGCCCGGCCCCGCCCGGACCGGCGGGCCCGTCACACGCCGACCCGCTCCAGCAGCGCGACCGGCAGCGTCGCGAAGAGGTCCGCCACCTGCACGTGGCCCGTGAACTCCCGTCCCTCGCCGACGACTTCGGCCCACCGGCCCTTCGGCAGCGTCAGCCGGGTGTCGCCCCAGCCGCCGGCCTCCGCCAGCCGCAGCGACAGACGTGTCACCGCCGTGACCACCTCCCCGGACCGCGCGAAGGCCACACAGTGCCCGGCCCGGGGTCCGTCCGCCGACAGCGGCACGTACGTGGCCGCGTCCCCGAACACCTCCGGCCGTCGCGCCCGCAGCCGCAGCGCGGCCGAGGTGAGCCGGAACTTGTCGGTCCCGGTGCCGTCGGGTCCCTCGTCCCGCGGCGCGAAGGGCCGGCGGTTGTCCGGGTCCACCAGCGCCCGGTACTCGCCCTCCGTCCCCTGGTAGAGGTCCGGCACCCCCGGCATGGTCAGCTGCACCAGGGCCGCGCCGAGGCTGTTGGCCCGCGCGTACGGCTCCAGTTCCTCGCGCAGCGCGGCGATCCGCGCGTCCACGGAAGGGCCCTGTGCGACGAAGTCCGCCACCGCCTGTTCGTACTCCGGGTCCTGCTCGGTCCAGGAGGTGTGCAGCCCGGCCTCCCGCACATGCTTCAGCAGGGCCTCCCGCAGCCGGTCCGGGTCCGCGGGCCCGAGCCCGAACGCCGTCTGCCAGGCCGCCCACGCCAGCTGCGGATCCGGTGCGCCGGCCCCGTCACGGGTCACCTCCGCCAGGACGCCGGCCCACCGCTCGGGGCACTCGGCGAGCACCGCGACGGCCGCCCGCACCTCCGCGCTGCGCTTGGTGTCGTGCGTCGACAACGCGGTCCCCGTCGCCGGCCAGTCGCGCTGCACCCGGGCGCAGTAGGCGTGGAAGTCCCGCGCCGACACGGCCGGGCTTCCCGGATCGCCCCCCACCTCGTTCGCCGACAGCAGCGGCACATAGCGGTAGAACGCCGTGTCCTCCACCGACTTCGCCCGAAGCGCCGACGAGGTCTGCGCGAACCGTGCCCGGAACTGCGCGTGTTCGGGCCCCCCGTCGACCCGGCCCAGCACCAGATCCCGTACGGCGTCCACCGACCGGGCCTCCTCGGGCACCACGAACAGCGCACGTGCCTCGGCCGCCGCCTCCTCGGTGACGACGAGCGAGGCGTCCTCGGAAGGGTAGGGCCGGTACACCTCCATCCGCGCGAGCAGCTCGCACAGCGCGGTGCGCAGCGCCCACGGCGCCTGGTCGCGCAGCGAGAGGTCGGGGGAGCGCTCGCACAGGCGGTGCGCCGCCCGGGTGAGCCGTTCCACCTCGGCGACCAGCTCGTGCGTGAGCACCCGGTACGCGGCCCGCCGGACCGTCGCGTCCCACTCGCCGCCCCGGTCCGACTGCGCGTCGGTGAACCGCCGGTATGCGCCCAGCAGTTCACCGGCCCCCGCCGGATCCGTGAACAGCCCGTCGACGTGCCGCAGCGCGTCGTAGCCGGTGGTCCCCGCGACCGGCCAGGCCGCCGGCAGCGCCTCCCCGTCCGCCAGGATCTTCTCGACGACGGTCCACCGCCCGCCGGTCGCGCCGTGCAGCCGCCGCAGATAGGCGCCGGGGTCGGCCAATCCGTCGGGGTGGTCGACGCGCAGCCCGTCGAGGACGCCCTCCTCCAGCAGCCGGAGGATCTTCGCGTGGGTCGCGTCGAAGACGTCCGGGTCCTCGACCCGTACCCCGATCAGCTCCGAGATGCTGAAGAACCGCCGGTAGTTCAGCTCCGTCCGGGCCAGCCGCCACCACACCGGCCGGTACCACTGGGCGTCCAGCAGCTCGGGCAGCGGCAGCGTCTCGGTGCCCTCGCGCAGCGGGAACGCGTGGTCGTAGTAGCGCAGCTGCCGCCCCTCCACCACGAACCGCCCGGCCTCCGCGCCGAGCGGCCCGCCGAGCACCGGCAGCAGCACCCGGCCGCCCTGGGCCTCCCAGTCGATGTCGAACCACCGCGCGTACACCGACTCCGGTCCGTCCCGCAGCACCTCCCACAGTGCCCGGTTGTGCCGCGGGGCCATGGCCATGTGGTTCGGCACGATGTCCGCGACCAGACCGAGTCCGTGGTCCCGGGCGGTACGGGCCAGCGCCCGCAGCCCCTCCTCGCCCCCGAGTTCCTCCCGCACCCGCCCGTGGTCGACCACGTCGTACCCGTGCGCGGACCCGGGCACGGCCTCCAACACGGGGGAGAGGTGCAGATGGGAGACGCCGAGGGAGGCGATGTACGGCACGGCGGCCGAGGCGGCGGCGAAGGGGAAGCCGGGCTGGAGCTGGATGCGGTAGGTGGCGGCAGGCACGACAGAGGTCATGCAGTCCTACGTACCCGCCCCACGACATTTGGAGCACATCGACACGCGACGACGCCCGGCCCGCCGCCCTCAGGGCGCCGGGGCCGGGCCCGTCCCGTCGTCTAGGCGGGCCTGCGGAACACGGCCAGGCTCCGGTCCACCAGCCTCACCCGGTCCCCGGCCGCGACCTTCGGCCCGTCCGCCGGAACCGCGTCCTCGCGTCCCGTGTCCACGATCAGCTGCCACTGCGGCCCGTGGTTGACCGGCACCACGAACTCCAGTCCTTCCGCCGACGCGTTCACCATCAGCAGGAACGAGTCGTCACCGATCCGCTCGCCCCGCGCACCCGGCTCGGAGATCGCGTTCCCGTTGAGGAACACGGTCAGCGCCCCGGCCTGCGCCGAGTCCCAGTCCCGCTGCACCATCTCCTGCCCTGCGGGCGTGAACCAGGCGATGTCCGACAGCTCGTCGTGCGTGCCCTCCACCGGCCGTCCGTGGAAGAACCGCCGCCGCCGGAACACGGGGTGGTCCTTGCGCAGCCACACCATCGCGCGGGTGAACTCCAGCAGGTTCCCGAAGACCTCGTCGCCGGCCCCGTCCTCGCCGTTCTCGCCCGACGGCCACGGCACCCACGACAACTCGTTGTCCTGGCAGTAGGCGTTGTTGTTGCCGCCCTGCGTCCGCGCGAACTCGTCCCCGTGGCTGAGCATCGGCACCCCCTGCGACAGCATCAGCGTCGCGATGAGGTTCCGCATCTGGCGGACCCGCAGCCCGGTCACCCCGGGGTCGTCGCTCTCGCCCTCGACCCCGCAGTTCCAGGACCGGTTGTGGCTCTCCCCGTCCCGGTTGTCCTCGCCGTTGGCGTCGTTGTGCTTGTCGTTGTAGGAGACCAGGTCCCGCATCGTGAAGCCGTCGTGGCAGGTCACGAAGTTGATGGAGGCCAGTGGGCGCCGCCCGTCGTCCTGGTACAGGTCGGAGGAGCCGGTCAGCCGGGAAGCGAACTCCGCGAGGGTGCGTGGCTCGCCCCGCCACAGGTCCCGCACGGTGTCGCGGTACTTGCCGTTCCACTCGGTCCACAGCGGCGGGAAGTTCCCCACCTGGTAGCCGCCCTCGCCCACGTCCCAGGGCTCGGCGATCAGCTTCACCTGGGAGACCACCGGGTCCTGCTGGACGAGGTCGAAGAACGACGACAGCCGGTCCACCTCGTGGAACTGCCGGGCCAGCGTGGCCGCGAGGTCGAAGCGGAACCCGTCGACGTGCATCTCGGTGACCCAGTACCGCAGCGAGTCCATGATCAGCTGCAGCACGTGCGGGGACCGCATCAGCAGGGAGTTGCCCGTGCCCGTGGTGTCCATGTAGTAGCGCGGGTCGTCCGTGAGCCGGTAGTACGACGGGTTGTCCAGGCCCTTGAACGACAGGGTCGGCCCCAGGTGGTTGCCCTCGGCGGTGTGGTTGTAGACCACGTCGAGGATGACCTCGATCCCCGCTTCGTGCAGCGCCCGCACCGCCGACTTGAACTCCAGCACCTGCTGCCCCCGGTCGCCCCAGGAGGCGTACGCGTTGTGCGGGGCGAAGAAGCCGATGGTGTTGTAGCCCCAGTAGTTGCTGAGACCCATGTCGGCCAGCCGGTGGTCGTTCACGAACTGGTGTACGGGCATCAGCTCCAGCGCCGTGACGCCCAGCGCGGTCAGGTGCTCGATGATCGCCGGATGCGCCAGCGCCGCGTAGGTGCCGCGCAGCTCCTCGGGCAGCCCCGGGTGGCGCATGGTGAGGCCCTTGACGTGGGCCTCGTAGATCACCGTGTGGTGGTACTCGGTGCGGGGCCGCCGGTCGTCGCCCCAGTCGAAGTAGGGATTCACCACGACGGACGTCATCATGTGGGGCGCAGAGTCGAGGTCGTTGCGCTCCTCGGGCGCCCCGAAGCGGTAGCCGTACACCTCCTCCCCCCACTTGACGGAGCCGCTGATGGCACGCGCGTACGGGTCGAGAAGCAGCTTCGCGGAGTTGGAGCGCAGTCCGCGCTCCGGCGCGTACGGACCGTGCACACGGAAGCCGTAGCGCTGTCCCGGCATCACACCGGGCAGGTACGCGTGCCGCACGAACGCGTCCGACTCGCGCAGTTCCACCGCCGTCTCGGAGCCGTCGTCGTCCAGCAGACACAGCTCGACTCGATGCGCGGCCTCCGAGAAGACCGCGAAGTTGGTACCGGCGCCGTCGTACGTGGCACCGAGGGGGTACGCCTGTCCAGGCCAGACCTGCATGGATACGACTCTTCCAGTTGTCGCGCGCCGCTGGGGCGACTCCGAGGGGAGTCTCCCCCAAACTGACAAAACCTCCTAGGACATACGTCCCTCCTGCCCCGTGACGGGCACTTCGTGACGCCCCGGAGGCCACCGGTGTCGCGCCCCCCGGCCGTCCACCCCCGTGAATCGCCTCACTTCCGGTACGACAGCGGGCCGGAACGACCCGGTCACATGCGGTAGTTGGGAAACGACCTGCCCATCCGGCTGTATCGTCATCCGCTACCGGAGTACCCTTCCTTGATCGTTGAGTAGGGGCGAGCTCGGGGGAGCGGAAGGCGGTGCGCGGGTGGGCTCGGGAGGGCTGGAGCTTCCTCCTGGTGACACGGGCGACACGGGTCACGAGGGGAACTCCACGGATGTCCCGCCCGGCGCGGTGTCCCTGGCGCGGCCGATGGAGACGGGTTCCATCGGCCCGGAACTGGACTGGAACGCCGACGCCTGGCTCGAAGTGCGCACCCGCGCCCAGCGGGCGGGCCGCGCCTACATCTGGCTGAACCTCGTCGAGCAGCGGCTGCGCGCCGTGGTGGCCGCCGTGCTGCGGCCCGTCTACGAGCCCGTCCACGGCGACGACTGGGTGGTCGCCGCCGCCGGCCCCGCCGGACAGGAGTGGGTGCAGCGCGCCGTCGCGGTCCGCGAGGTCAGCCGCCGGAAGGGCTATCTCCTCGACCCCGCCGACGACAACACCCTGAGCTTCCTGACCCTGCCCCAGTTGCGCGAGCTGATGGTCCAGCACTGGCCCTGCTTCGAGCCCTACATCGACGAGCGGCGCGACGTGGAACTGGCCCTGGACGAGCTGGAGGTCACCCGCAACGTCGTCTCCCGCAACCGGGCCCTGTCCGAGGCCGTCCTCGCCCAGGCGGAGCGGGCCTCGGCGAAACTGCTGGAGATCCTCGGCGCGGGCAGCGACGTGCCCTCCGCCCGCCGGTTGCCCGTCGATGCGGTCGAGGAGCTGGTCGGCGACCGGTACGCGGACGTCGTCGGCGTCCACCCCGACCGGGTGCGGCTGCTGCGGCAGTTCCCCGCCGAGGACCTCTTCGGCGGCGCCCGCCGCCTCGACGCCATCGGCATAGGCCTGAACCTGCTCGTGCAGAACTTCTCCGGGCGGCGGCTCGTACGGCTCGCCGAGTCCGGCTGCCGGGCACGGCTGCTCTTCCTCAACCCGGCGTCCAGCGCGGTCAAGCGGCGCGAGCGCGAACTGGGCATAAAGCGGGGCGAACTGAGCCGTGCTGTCGAGATGAACATCCTCCACATGCGCCGGGTCCGCTCCCGGTTGCGCGACCCCGGCGCCTTCGAGATCCAGGTCTTCGACGAGACACCCCGGTTCACCGCCTACCTCGTGGACGGCGACGGCTCGGACGGGGTCGCGGTCGTCCAGACGTATCTGCGCCGCACCCGGGGCATGGAGGCCCCGGTCCTCGTCCTGCGCGGCGGCAGCCGGGTCCTCAAAGCCGACGAGAACGGCGAAGCCGGGCTTCTCGACACCTACCGGGAGGAGTTCGAAGTGGCGTGGGCGGACTCGCGACCGGTGTCGTGAGCCGGGCGTGAAGCGGGCGTGGCACGGCCGGTGACGGTGTGGCGCGGCGCCGGGCGGAACGCGGCCCTCGGATTGTCAGTGGCCCGTGCGATGGTGGTGGTCACTGGGGGAAAGCACCACCAAGGAGGGGGGCCAGCATGGGTTGGCACCGGCAGCTGCTGATCGGCTTCGACCTGGAGACCACCGGGACGGACCCGCGCGAGGCGCGTATCGTCACGGGCGCGGTGATCGAGGTCAGGGACGGGGAGCGGGTCGGACACCGGGAATGGCTGGCCGACCCGGGCGTGGAGATCCCGGAGGAGGCGGTGGCCGTCCACGGCATCACCAACGCCCGCGCGGTGGCCGAGGGCAGACCCGCCGACCAGGTCGCCGACGCCATCGCCGACGTCCTCGTCTCCTACTGGCGGACGGGCGTCCCGGTCGTGGCGTACAACGCGGCCTTCGACCTGAGCCTGCTCTCCGCCGAACTGCGCCGGCACGCCCTGCCGTCGCTGCGCGACCGGCTCGGCACGGACCCGGCGCCGGTCATCGACCCGTACACGATCGACCGCTCCGTCGACCGGTACCGCCGGGGCAAACGCAACCTCGAAGCGGTCTGCGGGGAGTACGGCGTCGCGCTGGACAGCGCGCACGACGCCTCCGCCGACGCCCTGGCCGCCGCCCGGCTCGCCCGCGCGATAGCCCAGCGCCACCCGAAGGTCGCCGCCCTCGGCCCGGCCGAGCTGCACCGCCGTCAGATCGAGTGGTACGCCGAGTGGGCCGCCGACTTCCAGGCGTTCCTCCGCCGCAAGGGCGATCCCGAGGCGGTCGTGGACGCGGCGTGGCCGCTGCGGGAACTGGAGGACGAGACGGTATGACCGCGACAGCGATCTCCCTGCGCGAAGTACGCGACAGCGACCTGCCGTTCTTCTGGCGGCACTGGTCCGATCCCGAGGCCCGGCAGGTGGCCGCCTTCACCGGGGAGTACCAGTACGACCGGGCGCGCTTCGACCAGCACTGGGCGCAGCTCCGCGCCGACCCCGAGGTGCTGAACCGCACGGTGGTCGCCGACGGCGGGGTCGTCGGCTCGATCGCGGTCTTCGGCCCACCGGACGAACGCGAGGTCACGTACTGGATCGACCGCGCCCACTGGGGGCGGGGCATCGCCACCGCCGCCCTCGGCGCCCTGCTCGGCCTGGAACCCACCCGCCCCCTGCACGCCCGTGCGGCCGCCGACAACACCGGCTCGATCCGTGTCCTGCGGAAGTGCGGCTTCGTCGCCACCGGCCATGACCGGGGCTTCGCCCGGGCCCGCGACGCCGAGACCGACGAAGTGGTGCTCGTGCTCCGGGCCGCCTGAGCCGGCACCCCTCTGATCAGAACGGATACCAGCGGACCGTCTCGTCCCCGTCGCGCAGCGAGGCGACACGGCGTTCGAACTCCGCCAGCGCCCCGGGACTGCTCGGCGCGTGCTGGGCGACCCAGGCGCAGCTGGCCGTCTCACGGGCGCCCCGCAGCACGGAGCAGCCCTCCCACTCCCGCACGTCCCAGCCGTAGGCGGCGGTGAAGGCGTCGTAGTCGTGCGCCGGCAGCCCGTAGCGGTCGTGGGAGAGGGCCATGACGACGAGGTCGTGCTCGCGCAGGTCGCCGGAGAAGGTCTCCAGGTCGACGAGGACCGGACCGTCCGGGCCGACGTGCACGTTGCGGGGGAGGGCGTCGCCGTGGATCGGGCCCGGGGCCAGCCGCGGAGTCAGGGCGGCCGCAGCCGACGCGAACCCGTCCCGGCGCTCACGGAGATACGCCGCGTCCGCCGGGTCGATCGCGTCACCGGCCAGGCGCAGCCAGCGCTCCACACCGCCCAGCAGTTCACGGCGGGGCAGGGCGAAGGGCGGTGCGGGCAGGGCGTGGACCAGTCGCAGCAGCTCGGCCACATCGCGGGGGCCGGCCGGGCGTACGGCCGCGGGCAGGCGGTGCCACACCGTCACCGGGTGCCCCTCGACGAGCAGGGCCCGGGGTGAGGCGGCCCGAACGGCCGGGAGGCCCCTCTCGGCGAGCCAGGCGGCGACGGTGAGTTCGTGGCGGGCCCGGTCCAGGAGTTCGGCGTCGCGGCCCACCCTGACCACCAGGTCACCGGCGGCGAACACCGCGTTCTCGCCCAGGGCGAGCAGCCGTGCCTCCCCGGCCGCACCGGGCAGTACACCGGCCGCGTCCAGGACGTCCCGCGCCCGTGCCTCGTCCATCCTTCGCCTCCGTGTCCGTACGGCCGACGCTCCCCTCGGGGGCGTCGGGTTCACGCCAATCGGAGCCAGTCTCGCATTCGCACAGGTCGGAGCCTCGGCGCGCTTCTCTGACGCTCTGTCATGCCCTCGGCGCCCCGACGGGCCGCGCGTTTCGCCGTGCCGGCGTCGCCGCCGAGTGGCACGGAATATAGTTGCACGAGACGTCTCGTCTCGCATACGGTCGAGTGCATGACCTTTCACATCGCCATGTTCTCCATCGCCGCCCACGGTCACGTGAACCCCAGCCTCGAAGTGATCCGCGAGCTGGTGGCCCGCGGGCACCGGGTCACGTACGCGATCCCGCCGGCCTTCGCGGAGAAGGTGGCGGAGGCCGGTGCCGAGCCGAAGCTCTGGCACTCGACCCTGCCCGGACCCGACGCGGACCCCGAGGCATGGGGGACCACGCTGCTCGACAACGTGGAGCCCTTCCTGGACGACGCGATCCAGGCCCTGCCCCAGCTCGCCGGGCTGTACGACGGTGACGAGCCCGACCTCGTACTGCACGACATCACCTCCTACCCGGCGCGGGTGCTCGCCCACCGCTGGGGCGTCAAGGCGATCTCGCTCTCCCCGAACCTGGTCGCCTGGACCGGCTACGAGGAGGAGGTGGCCGAACCCATGTGGGCCGAGCCGAGGAGGACGGAGCGCGGCCGGGCCTACTACGCCCGCTTCGCGTCCTGGCTGGAGGAGAACGGGATCACCGAGCACCCCGACCCCTTCGTCGGCAGGCCCGCCCGCTCCCTCGTCCTCATCCCGAAGGCACTGCAGCCGAACGCCGACCGGGTCGACGAGAGCCGGCACACCTTCGTCGGCGCCTGCCAGGGCGATCGCGCGGCACAGGGCGGCTGGGTGCGGCCGGAGGGCGCGGAGAAGGTGCTCCTCGTCTCGCTCGGGTCCGCCTTCACCAAGCAGCCCGACTTCTACCGCGCGTGCGTACGGGCCTTCGGCGACCTGCCCGGCTGGCACATGGTGCTGCAGGTCGGCAGGCATGTCACCGCGGCCGAGCTGGGCGAGGTCCCGGCCAACGTGGAGGTGCGGGACTGGGTGCCGCAGCTCGCGATCCTCAGGCAGGCCGACGCGTTCGTCACCCACGCGGGCGCCGGCGGCAGCCAGGAGGGGCTCGCCACCGCCACGCCCATGGTCGCCGTGCCGCAGGCCGCCGACCAGTTCGGCAACGCCGACATGCTCCAGTCGCTCGGCGTGGCCCGGCATCTCCCCAGGGAGGAGGCGACGGCCGAGGCCCTGCGCGAGGCGGTCCTCGCTCTCGTCGACGACCCCGAGGTGGCCCGCCGGCTCGACGCGGTGCGGCGGGAGATGGCGGGCGAGGGCGGCACCCGTCAGGCCGCCGACCTCATCGAGGCGGAACTGGGCGGCGTGGCCCGTTCTGCCTGACGTGGCATCACCCGACCCTGCCATTCGTTCGGCGTCAGGCCGGGAGCTCCGAGAGGGCGAGGGGGCGGGCCGGCCCGAGGAGCGCGGAGGCGACGCTGTTTCTCCCGGCCTTCCCTCTTGACTCCCGTTCTTGCGCCGCTCTAACTTCATGCCGACTTTACGAACAATGTCCGTGATTTCGAACAAGAAGGGGTGCCCGCAAGTCCCTCCGGCCCGCTCCGCTCCCGTTCCCTCGGCGGGCTCCCGCGGTCACGCGCCCGATACTCCGCCCCGCCCCTCCCCGGCACCCGCAGAAAGACAGGACGCGCATGTCAAGGGTTCTCACCCGGCTCGCGGCGATACTGGTCGCCGTCGGCCTCCTCTTCACCTCGCAGTCCCTGACCACGGCCCAGCAGGCGGCCGCCGCCGACCCCGGCTACCTGATGGTGCACTTCACCGGTGAGGGGGCCGCCAACCAGCAGATGTACCTCTCCCACAGCACGGACGGCACGCACTGGAGCGACCTCAACGGCGGCGCCATGGTCCTGCGTTCCACGATCGGCACCAAGGGGGTGCGCGACCCCGCACTGGTGAGATCCTCCGACGGCAGCAAGTACTGGATCATCGCGACCGACCTGTGCATCGGCTGCGGGCAGGACTGGAACGCCGCCATCAACAACGGCAGCCGCAACCTGGTGGTGTGGGAGTCGTCGGACCTGGTGTCCTGGTCGGATCCGTGGCTGCTCAACGTCGCCGGCGCGATCCCCGACGGCCGCAACGCCTGGGCCCCCGAGGCGATCTGGAACCCCGCGACCAACGACTACGTCCTGTACTGGGCGACGAACGTGCCCCTCGACGGCAGGACGAAGCACCGCATCTTCGCCGCACGCACCCGTGACTTCCGCACGATCAGCACCCCGCAGAGCTACATCGAACGCCCCGGTACCCAGGAGATCATCGACACCCAGATCATCGAACTGCCCTCCGGCGTGGGCGACTACCGCTACGTGCGCGCCTCCGGCGACGGACAGATCACCCTGGAAGGCAGCAACTCCATCCTGGGAACGTGGACCAACCTCGGCAACCTCTCCGGCATCGGCCTGACCGGGGCGATGGTCGAGGGCCCGATGTGGATGAAGTTCAACGGGCAGAACAAGTGGGGTCTCTACCTCGACCAGTACGCCTCCAACCGCGGCTACATGCCGGTGCTGACGACCGACCCGGCCGCCCCCGCCTCCTACCAGACGCAGGCTGCGGGAAGCTACACCATGGGCGGCACGAAGAAGCGCCACGGCTGGATCCTGAACCTGACGGCCGCCGAGGAGAGCCGCGTCCTCGCCCGCTGGCCCAACACCCCGGCCCAGCGCCTGCAGTCCTTCAACTTCCAGGACCGGTACGTGCGGCAGACCGACTTCGACGTGCGCATCGATCCCGACGTGAGCCCCGCCGACGACGCCCAGTTCCGGATGCGGCCCGGCCTCGCGGGCACCGGGACCGTCTCCTTCGAGTCGGTGCGGTTCCCCGGGTACTTCCTGCGCCACGCCAACTACGACTTCCGACTGGTGCGCTACGACGGCACCGCGCAGTTCGCCGCCGATGCCACCTTCCGCAAGGTCGCCGGCCTCGCCGACCCGACCTGGTCGTCGTTCCAGTCCTACAACCACCCCGACCGCTACCTCCGCCACTACGCCTACCAGCTGCGACTCGACCCCATCAGCACCGCGACAGGACGGAGCGACGCCACCTTCCGCCTGACGAACTGAACGCGCTCCGGGATGCCGGCGCCTCCGTGGGAGAGCGTCGGCATCCCCCGCTCGGGCACCGCCGCGGAAGCCGCTGCCCGACCGGTCGGTTCATGGCGTGTCGCCCGTGGGGCGGACCCTTCGCCGGACTTTCGGATGGCTGACGTCTCCGGCGATCACGGCCTCCATCGTGACCGCGAAGGCGACGAGATCGTCCGGCTCGTAACCGGTGAGCAGGCGGATCGTGTCCGCGGTGGACGCCACCCACGACCGGTAGTCGCGTAGGAACTCCCGGAAACGGACGACGCGTCCGTCGTCGATGAGATGTTCCTCGGGGGCCAGGTCGCTGAGCCCGTTCGCCTGGGCGTCGGCGCTCTCCGCCCAGGAAGCCTGCCAGTGCCGCAGCCAGCCCGTCTCCCGGTAGGCGGGGGCGGCCTCGGAGTAGAGCGTCCCGAAGGCCATGAACGCCCCCTGCTGCCGGTCGTGGGCGTCGGCCCAGTGATCACGGAAGACGAACATCGACCAGCTCATCCGAGCCCTCCCCGGCATCGCTCTTTCGGTGTCAGCAAGTGGCGGATAGCCGGGCAAGCCGTCAGGTTCCACGTTTACCGTGAAGTCCCGGCACATTTTAGGTAACGGTCCGGTCATTTCATAACGTTGAGGTAACGCCCGTTCCGCGAGGCAGACGCGTTGACTCTGTTACCGGGTAGGACCGTTACCCCCTCCCAAAGGTTGTGGTCGGCACTTCTTGTTCCTCGGGTGAACCAAACCCAAGCTGGGTGTGAATTCATTTCGAACGCCAGGAAGTTGACCCATGCGCCGAGACATACCCGACCTCGCGGAAGTGCGCCGCGTCACGCAGAAGAAGCGGGACGCCTGGTGGACCGTGCTGCTCGTCGACCCGGTCGCCACCCCGTTGGTGAGGCTGACCGCGAAGTACACGAGGATCACGCCCAACCAGCTGACCTGGGGTGCCTTCGTACTGGGTCTGGTCTCCGCGGCCTTCTTCGCCCTCGGCGACTGGCGCTGGCTGATCGCCGGGGCCGTCGTCTATCACCTGAGTTTCATCCTCGACTGCATGGACGGCAAGGTCGCCCGGCTCACCGGCCAGGGCTCCGTGTTCGGTGCCTGGCTCGACTTCGTCTTCGACCGCGTCCGCGTCGCCGCGTGCTCGGTGGCCCTGATGGCCGGCCAGTACCACCGCACGGGCGACACCTTCTACATCTGGCTCGCCGCCGCCGTCATCGGCTGCGACGCCCTGCGCTACATCAACTCCCTGGAGACCTTCAAGGTCCGCCACACCATGCGCAAGCAGATCAAGGCCCGGCTCCGCGAGGCCCGCCGCGCCGAGAACGAGCGGGAACTGGCCTTCATGGAGGACCTGCTGCGCGAGAACCCCGAGGCCGACATCGAGCAGGACCTGCGCACGGCCACCGCCGAGGTCACCCAGGCCGCGCCGCAGACCCAGGTCGTCGACCTGCACCAGGAGTTCCGCCGCCGCTTCCCCGCCTATCTGCGCGTCCGCTCCTTCCTGCTGCGCCACCGGGTGCGCCCCCACCTGATCAGCGGCATCGAGTTCCAGATGGGCGTCTTCATGATCGGCCCGTTCGTCGACTCCGTGATGACGGCGACGATCGTCTCCGGAGCGCTGCTGATCGTCTTCGAGCTGGCCATCGTCTACAAGCTGCTGCTCTCGACCCGCGACTTCAGCCGCACTCTCGACTCCTTCGACCGGGGCGACGTACGCGGGGACGTGGCCCAGGCCGCCTGAGCCGGCGGACACGTCTGTGGGCCGGGGGGCGGTGACACCCCCCGGCCCACAGACGTGTTCAGGGGCGGGTCAGACCCGTACCCGCGTGTCCCGCCCGGCCGGCACCGGCTCCGGACCCGGCTCCGGAGACTCGTCGTGGGTGAGGTCCGGCAGCCGGTTCAGCCACGTCGGCAGGTACCAGTTGCGCTCGCCCAGCAGGGCCATCACCGCCGGGAGGAGCACACCCCGGATGATCGTCGCGTCGATGAGGACGGCCGCCGCCAGGCCCACGCCCATCTGCTTCATCGACTGCATGGAGAGCGTCCCGAAGATCGCGAACACGGCGACCATGATGACGGCGGCGCTGGTCACGACCCCCGCCGTGGTGACGACGCCGTGCCGGATCGCCTCCTTCGTCGTACGGCCCCGCAGCCGGGCCTCACGGATCCGCGAGACCACGAACACGTGGTAGTCCATCGACAGCCCGAACAGGATCACGAAGAGGAACAGCGGCAGCCAGGTGATGATGGCGCCGACACCCTCCGCGCCCACCAGCGAGGCACCCCAGCCGTGCTGGAAGACCGCGACGAGGATGCCGTACGCGGCGCCCACCGACAGCAGGTTCAGCACGATCGAGGTGACCGCGATCGTCAGGGAGCGGAACGACAGGAGCATCAGCAGGAAGGCGAAGACCACCACGAAGGCGAAGACCGGGACGACCGCTCCGGTCAGCTGGTCGTTGAAGTCCTTGTTGCCCGCGACCTGCCCGGTGATCGGCGCCTCGACACCGTCGACCTCGCCGAGCGTGCCGGGCCGCACCTCGTCGCGCAGCTTGTCCAGGCTCGCGCCCGCCTTGTCCTGGTCGGAGCCGCCCACCAGCGGCACGTACACGAACGCCACGTTCTGCGCGTCGTGGACCTTGATGTCCACCGGGCCCCGGGAGGCGCCCGAGGCGACGGCCTCCGCCTTGAAGTCGGCCAGCGCCGCCCGTACCTCGGGGGCGTTGATGTCCTTCGCCCTCACGACGACCTCGGCCGGTTCGGAACCGCCCGGGAAGGCCTCGTTGACCCGGTTGTAGGTCTGCACGATCGGCAGCGAGTCGCCGAACTCCTGGTCCAGCGTGAGATTCTGCGTCTTCATCCCGACCGCGGGAGCGGCCACGGCGAGCAGCGCGCCGGTCGCGACCACCAGCGACAGCGCGGGCTTGGCGAGGACGACCCGCAGGACGGCGTTCCAGAAGCGGCTCTCCGCACCGTCCCCGGAGCGGCCGTTCTTGCGCCGCTTGTCCGGGTGCAGGAACGGGATACGGCCCTTCTCGACCCGCCCGCCCAGCAGCGACAGCAGCGCCGGCAGCACCGTCACCGAACCGACCATCGCGACGGCGACGACCATCAGCGAGGCCAGGCCCATCGCCTCGAACTCGGCGAGCCCGGTGAACAGCATGCCCGCCATCGCCACGCACACCGTGACGCCGGAGACGATGATCGCGCGGCCACTGGTCGCGGCGGCCACCCGCAGCGCGGTCTGCGCGTCCCGGCCCGCCGCCCGCTCCTCACGCTCACGGCGCAGGTAGAACAGGCAGTAGTCGACGCCGACGGCCAGACCCACCAGCAGCATCACGGAGTTGGCGGTGTCGCTCATCGGGATCACATGGCTGACGATGGCCATCAGACCCATCGTCGCCATGATCGCGGTGACGGCCAGCGCCACCGGCAGCAGCGCCGCGACGACGGCGCCGAACGCGATCAGCAGGATGCCGAGGGCCACCGGCACGGCCGAGTACTCGGCCTTCTGGAAGTCGTCCCCGAAGGCGTCGTCGAACGTCTTCATCATGGAGGCGCCGCCGATCTCCTCGATCCGCAGCGTCCCGTGCTCCTCCTGGACATCCGCGACGGCCTTCAGCACCGGCTCGATCCGCTCACCGGCGGTGTCCGACGCGCCGCGCACGTCGAACTGCACCAGCGCGCTGCGGCCGTCCTCCGAGATCGTCCGCGTGTCGTACGGCGAGGTCACGTCCCGGACCTTCCCGGTTCGCTCGACGGCCTTCATCACGTCGTCCACGGCGGCCCGGAACGCCGCGTCCGTGGCCCTGGTGCCGTCGTCCTTCGCCTGGATCAGGACGCTCTCACCGGCGGGCTCCTCGATCCCCGCCTCCTCGACGATGTGGGCCGCCGTGCTGGTCTCCCCCTTGAGCTGGTCGCTGTCCTTGACCTCGACCGAGCCCATCGCCGAGCCGATCCCCATCGTCAGCACCACGAACAGCACCCAGATACCGACGGCCGCCCATCGGTGCTTGGCGCTCCAGCCGCCGGCGCGGGCGGCGATCCCCCGCACCCGTACGTCTCCGTTCCCCATGACGGGCCAGCCCCCTCGGTGACGATGGCGACCCCCTGCCGCCACCTTTCGTTTCGAAGGTATGGGCCGGATAAACCCATCTCATCGTGCTGCCCGGTGACCGCGGACGCCTAGGAGTCCTCCCCTCGGACCGCACCCTCTCCCCACCAAGGAGGACAGTGGCCCCCTACACCTATCCCGCCCCGTCGGGGCCGCCCCTCAGGGGCACCGGCCCGGCCTGCCTATCGTGGCCCCATGACGACGTACGCGGCGCTCCTGCGCGGGATCAATGTAGGCGGCAACAAGAAGGTCCCGATGGCCGACCTGCGCACCCTCCTGACCGGCCTCGGCCACACCGGCGTGGCCACCTACCTCCAGAGCGGCAACGCGGTCTTCACCAGTGACCACGGCGACGAGAACTCCCTCGCCACCGACCTGACGACCGCCATCGAGAAACACTTCGGTTTCACCGTCGACGTCCTGGTCCGCGACCACGCCTACCTGGAGTCCGTCCGCGCGGCCTGCCCGTTCCCGGCGGCCGAACTGCAGGGCAAGCAACTCCACGTGACGTACCTGTCGCAGACCCCGGACGCGAGCCGCTTCGAGTCGCTCGACCAACCGGCCTTCCTGCCGGAGGAGTTCAGGATCGGCGACCGCGCCCTGTACCTGTACGCCCCCGAGGGCCTCGGCCGCTCCAAGCTCGCGGAGACCCTGGCGAAGCCCCGCCTTGTGAAGGGCCTGATCGCCACGACCCGCAACTGGAACACGGTGGTGAAGCTGGCGGAGCTGACCGGGGCGGGCTGACCGCCGCGTTCGTCCGGGGCGACCGGGCGCGGCGTCCCTTGCGACGGGGCGGGCTCAGGCCGCGGCGAGCTGCCACTGCCCGAGTGCGGCGGTGTAGCGGCGCAGCAGCAGCGCGGCCAGCTCGGGGGAGGGGCCGAGCACCTCGGCCAGGACGTCCGCGCCCGCCCCGGCCGCGCCGGCCGCGATCCGGTCCGGCAGCCGGCCGGGCGCGATGACGTACGGCGCCACGGCCACCCGCTCGCAGCCGAGGGCCCGCAGTTCGCGGACGGCGTCCTCGGTGCGGGGAAGGGCCGCGGAGGCGAACGCGGGTCGCACGGCGCACCAACCGGTGTGCCACCACTCCCGCGCGATGTCGGCGATCACCGCGATCGCCTCCGGGTCGGAGGACCCCGCCGAGGCCAGGACGACCCCGGTCGAGGACTTGTCGGCGGGGGTCAGCCCCGCCTCGTACAGCCGGCGTTCGAGGGCCGACAGCAGCAGCGGCGAGGGACCGAGCACCTCGGCCTGGCGGATGCGCAAGGAGGCGGGCGCCTCCCGCAGGACCGCCGGGAGGTCCGCCTTGGCGTGGAAGGCGCGGGTCAGGAGCAGCGGCAGGGCCACCACGTCCCGGACGCCCTGGGCCGCCAGCGACTCCAGCACCCCCGGCACCGACGGGGTGTCGAAGTCGAGGAAGCCGGTCTCCACGCGCAGCCCGGGGCACAGCGCCCGCACCCGCCGGACGAGGGCGTGCACGGTCGCGGCGTGCCGCGGGTCGCGGCTGCCGTGGGCGACGACGAGGAGAACCGGCTTGCCGGACATGGCGGTCAGTTCTTGACCAGCAGGCCGCGGCTGCGCAGCACCCACCGCTCCAGCGGGCTGAACAGCAGCAGGTCGATGGCGATACCGACGATCAGGATCAGGAAGATCGCGAGGAACACCTGCGGCATGCTGCTGTTGGTGCGGCCCGCCTCCAGCATCTGCCCGAGGCCCGAGCCGATGTCGGGTGCCTTGGCGATGATCTCGGCGGCCATCAGCGAACGCCAGGAGAACGCCCAGCCCTGCTTCAGACCGGCCACATAGCCGGGCAGCGCAGCCGGCATCACGATGTGCCAGGTGCCCTTCAGCCCGGTCGCGCCCAGGGTGCGGCCGGCCCGCAGGAACAGCGGCGGCACCTGGTCGATGCCGGACACCAGACCGTTGGCGATCGACGGGACCGCGCCGAGCAGGATCACCGTGTACATCACCGACGGCTCCAGCCCCAGCCAGACCACCGCGGCCGGCACCCACGCCACCGACGGCAGCGACTGCAGACCGGACAGGATCGGGCCGATCGCCGCGCGGACGATCCGCACCCGCGCCACCAGCAGCCCCAGCGGGGTGCCGATCGCCAGCGCGGCCACGAAGCCGAGCAGACCGCGCGAGACACTGGTCCAGATGGAGTCCAGGAGGGTTCCCTGCAACCAGGCCTGCCGCACCTCGTCCCACACGGCGGAGGGCGCGGGCAGCTTGTAGGCCGGCGCGACCTCCGCCAGCACGAGGAGCTGCCAGACGGCCAGCACCAGGGCGATCGCGATGACCGGGGGCAGCACCTTCTGGACGAGCACCTGGCGCAGCGGCGGGCGCCCGGTCTGTACCGAGTCCAGCGCGTCGAGGCCCGCCTCCAGCCCGGCGAGATCGTCCGCGTCCCCGGCGTCCCCGGCGGGCCCGGGGACGCTCTTGGTCTCAGTGCTGGCCATGGCGGCGGATCTCCCTACGCAGTTCTTCGGTGATCTCGACGGACAGCTCCGCCACGGCGGTGTCCTCGATACGGCGCGGCTGCGGGATGCCCACGGTCCACTCGCGGGCCACCCGGCCGGGGCGCGAGGACAGCAGGACGACCCGCTCGGCCAGCCGTACCGCCTCGCGCACGTTGTGCGTCACGAACAGCACCGAGACCTGTGTCTCGCGCCAGATCCGGGTCAGCTCGTCGTGGAGCACGTCCCGGGTGATGGCGTCGAGCGCGGCGAACGGCTCGTCCATCAGCAGCAGCTTGCTCTCCTGTGCCAGGGCGCGGGCGAGGGCGACGCGCTGGCGCATACCGCCGGACAGCTCGTGCACCCGCTTGCCGTACGCGCCCTTCAGCCGGACCAGACCGAGCAGGTCCTCGGTCCGCTCGCGCCGGTCGTTCTTCGGAACTCCCCGCAGTTTCAGGGCGAGTTCGATGTTCTTGCCCGCGGTGAGCCACGGGAACAGGGCGTGCTCCTGGAACATCAGGGCCGGACGCCCGTCGGTCGTGATGCTGCCCGCGGTCGGGGCGTCGAGACCCGCGACCAGGTTGAGCAGCGTCGACTTGCCGCAGCCCGAGGCCCCCAGGAGGGTGACGAACTCGCCGGGGGCGACATCGAGCGTGATGTCGTCCAGGACGAGCTGCTGCCCGGCCGGCCCGGAGAAGGACTTCGATACGTGCTCGATCCGGGCGGCGTGCTCGGCCGCCTGGACGCCGTCGGCGGCCTTGGCGAGTGCGGTGGCCATGGTCGTCACCTCCTGGGAACTCATCGGACTTCGCGGTTACTTGACGCCGAGACCGGCGTCGCTGACCTGGTCGTCGCCCTCGGCCTCGAGGACCTTGTTGAGCAACGTCAGGTCGTAGATCCCGTCGAGCTTCGGGTTCTCCAGCAGACCGGCCTCGACCGCGTGGTCGGCCTCGGTCTGCAGGGTGGACGCCAGCGGGTCGTTGATGAACTGGATGGACTTCCACGCCGGGTCGAGCACGTCCGCAGGCAGCTCCTTGCCGGAGTCGGCCTTCAGCTGGGCGTTCGCCGCGGCCTTGGCCTCGTCGGAGTCGGAGACGATGAACGCGTTGGTCTCGACCGAGCCGCGCAGCACGGCCTCCACCACGTCGGGGTGCTCCTTCAGGAACTCCTGGCGCACGATGATGTTCGTGATCACGAACTTCTTGTCCGGCCACAGGTCGGCCTCGTCGAGCAGCACCTTCGCGCCCTCGGCGACCAGCTTGGACGCGGTCGGCTCCGGCACCCAGGCACCGTCGATGGCACCGGACTTGTAGGCGTCCGGGGTGACGGAGTTCTCCGTGCGGACCACCGACACATCGCCCTTGCCGGTGTTCGCGTCGACCTTCCAGCCCTGCTCCGCGATCCAGTTGAGGAACGCCACGTCCTGCGTGTTGCCGAGCTGTGGGGTGGCGATCTTCTTGCCCTTGACGTCCTTGAGGGACTTGATCTTGTCCGGGTCGACGACGAGCTTCACCCCGCCGGACGCCGAACCGCCGATGATGCGCAGGTTGGCGCCGTCGGCCTTGGTGTAGCCGTTGATCGCCGGGGACGGGCCGATCCAGCCGATGTCGATGGAGCCGCCGTTGAGGGCCTCGATCTCCGAGGGGCCGGCGTTGAAGGTCGTGTACTTCGCCTGGGTGCCGCCGAGCTCCTTCTGGAAGAAGCCCTTCTGGATACCGACGAGGGCGGTCGCGTGGGTGAGGTTGCCGAAGTAGCCGATGTTGACGGTGTCGAGACCGCCGATCTTCTCGGCACCGGCGGCGACCTTGGCGGTCTTGGACTCCGTGGACTGGGAGCCGTAGCCGCAGGCGGCCAGGGCCAGCAGCGGGAGGGCGGTGAGGGCCGCGAAGGTGCGACGGAGAGCGGCGGAGCGGTGTGCAGGCACGGGAGGTGTTCCTCTCGGAGGCCCGGCGGTCACGGTCTCTCAGGTCGTGGCCGGGAGGTCGGGTTTTCGTCTACGGCGGTGGGGACTGAGGGCGCGCAGGCAGTGCGCGTACGTCACCGCACACATCGCGCCACCCCGCCCTGCCCGCTGCCGAGGGCGCCGCTGCCCACGCGGCCGCCCTCCTTCGCGAACGTCGCGTAGAAGTCCTGGGAGGTCATGTCAGAAGTCCCACCCGTCGTCCTCGGCCGCGTCCTTGACGGGCTCGGGGGACGCGAACGACTCGCCGACCATGCCCGCGGTCAGCGTGGTGCCGTCGTTGGGGTCGATCAGGATGAACGAGCCCGTACGGCGGGAGTCGGCGTAGGAGTCCACCGGCAGCGGTTCCGCGGTGCGGATCTTCACGCGGCCGATGTCGTTGGCGACGAGCTGTCCGGGGTGCGGGTGCAGGGACAGGTCGTCGAGCGTCAGCCGGGACGGGATGTCCTTGACGATCGCCTTGACCGTGCGCGTGCCGTGCTTGAGGAGCACCCGGTGGCCCACGGTGAGCGGCTGGTCGGCGACATGGCAGACGGTCGCCTCGATGTCCTGCGTGGTCGCCGGGGCGTCCTTGCTGGGCACGATGAGGTCGCCGCGCGAGATGTCGATGTCGTCCTCGAGGAGCACGGTCACCGACTGGGTGGTCCAGGCGACGTCGACCGGCTCGCCGAGCAGGTCGATGCCGGAGATCTTCGAAGCACGGCCCGAGGGCAGCACCGTCACCGGCTCGCCGACACGGAACGAACCCGCGGCGATCTGACCGGCGTACCCCCGGTAGTCGGGGTGCTCGGAGGTCTGCGGACGGATCACGTACTGCACGGGCAGGCGGGCGTGGCAGTGGCTCAGGTCGTGGGTGACCGGGACCGTCTCCAGGTGCTCCAGGACGGTCGGGCCGCCGTACCAGTCCATGTTCGAGGACGGCTCCACCACGTTGTCACCGGCGAGCGCCGAGATCGGGATCGCGGTGACCTCCGGGACGCCCAGCTCGGTCGCGTACGCCGTGAACTCCTCGGCGATCGCGGCGAACACGGGCTCCTCGTAGTCGACCAGGTCCATCTTGTTCACGGCGAGCACCACGTGCGGCACGCGCAGCAGCGCCGCGAGGGCCGCGTGCCGGCGGGTCTGCTCGACGACACCGTTGCGGGCGTCGATCAGGATCACCGTCAGCTCGGCGGTGGAGGCACCCGTCACCATGTTGCGGGTGTACTGCACGTGCCCCGGCGTGTCCGCGAGGATGAACCGGCGCTTGGCGGTGGCGAAGTAGCGGTAGGCCACGTCGATGGTGATGCCCTGCTCCCGCTCGGCCCGCAGGCCGTCGGTGAGCAGCGCGAGGTCCGGGGCCTCCTGGCCGCGGCTGGCCGAGACGCGCTCGACGGCCTCCAGCTGGTCGGTGAGGACCGACTTGGAGTCGTGCAGCAGCCGGCCCACGAGGGTGGACTTGCCGTCGTCGACGGAACCGGCGGTCGCGAACCGCAGCAGGGTGGTGGCCGAGAGCTCCTCGGCGGTGATCGTGCTCATGCTTAGAAGTACCCCTCGCGCTTGCGGTCTTCCATCGCGGCCTCGGACATCTTGTCGTCGGCGCGGGTCGCGCCCCGTTCGGTCAGCCGGGAGGCGGCGATCTCGGTGATGACCTGCTCCAGCGTCACCGCGTCGGAGTCGACGGCGCCCGTGCAGGACATGTCCCCGACGGTCCGGTAGCGGACGAGACGCTTCTCGACGGTCTCGCCCTCCTTGGGGCCGCCCCAGTCGCCCGCGGTCAGCCACATGCCGGCCCGCTGGAACACCTCGCGCTCGTGGGCGAAGTAGATCTCCGGCAGTGCGATGCCCTCACGGGCGATGTACTGCCAGACGTCCAGCTCGGTCCAGTTGGAGAGCGGGAAGACCCGGACGTGCTCGCCGGGCGCGTGACGGCCGTTGTAGAGGTTCCACAGCTCGGGCCGCTGACGGCGCGGGTCCCACTGCGAGAACTCGTCCCGCAGCGAGAACACCCGCTCCTTGGCGCGCGCCTTCTCCTCGTCCCGGCGGCCACCGCCGAAGACGGCGTCGAACTTCTCCGCCTGGATCTTCTCGGTGAGCGGCACGGTCTGCAGCGGGTTGCGGGTGCCGTCGGGGCGCTCGCGCAGGACGCCGCGGTCGATGTAGTCCTGGACGGAGGCCACGTGCAGCCGCAGCCCGTGCTCGGCGACGGTGCGGTCGCGGTACTCCAGGACCTCGGGGAAGTTGTGCCCGGTGTCCACGTGCAGCAGCGTGAAGGGCACCGCCGCGGGGGCGAACGCCTTCAGCGCCAGGTGCAGCATGACGATGGAGTCCTTGCCGCCGGAGAAGAGGATCACCGGCCGCTCGAACTCGCCCGCGACCTCGCGGAAGATGTGGACGGCCTCGGACTCCAGCGCGTCCAGGTGGGACAGCGTGTACGGGGTGCCGGTCTCCCCGGAGACGGCGGCGACGGTCGTCGTCATGCCAGGCCCTTCTCGGTGAGCAGCTTGTGGACGAGAGCGGCGGACTCCTGGACCGTCTGGTCCTGCGACTCGATGCGCAGGTCCGGGTGCGCGGGAGCCTCGTACGGGTCGTCGACCCCGGTCAGCCCGGAGATCTCCCCGGCCGCCTGCTTGGCGTACAGACCCTTCACGTCACGCTCCGAGCACACCTCGACCGGCGTGGCCACATGTACCTCGACGTACGCGGCACCGCTCACCGCATGGCGCGCCCGGACCGCCTCACGGCTGTCGGCGTACGGCGCGATGACCGGTACGAGCACGAGGACGCCGTTCCGGGCGAGCAGGTCGGCGACGAAGCCGATGCGCTGCACGTTGGTGTGGCGGTCGGCGCGGCTGAAGCCCAGGCCCGCGGTGAGGAACTCGCGGATCTCGTCGCCGTCGAGGACCTCCACGAGGTGGCCGTCCTCGCGCAGGCGGCCCGCCAGCTCATGGGCGATGGTGGTCTTGCCGGCGCTCGGCAGACCCGTGAGCCAGACGGTGGCTCCGGTGGCTCCGGTCGTCACGTGGTTCTCCTGGTTCGTCGCGGGGGCACGGCCCGTCCCGGGGACGGTGCTCCCGACGGTGTCGGCTGTCTCTGCGGTGTCGGCGGGCACGGCGGCGCTCACAGGTGCAGCCCGCACTCGGTCTTGGCGTTGCCCGCCCAGCGGCCGGCCCGCGCGTCCTCGCCCGGGGCGACCCGGCGGGTGCAGGGGGCGCAGCCCACGGAGGCGTAGCCGTCCATGAGCAGGGGGTTGGTGAGCACGCCGTGCTCGGTGACGTAGGCGTCCACGTCGTCCTGCGTCCAGCGCGCTATCGGGGAGACCTTGACCTTGCCGCGCTTGTCGTCCCAGCCGACGACCGGGGTGTTCGCCCGGCTCTCGGACTCGTCGCGGCGCAGTCCGGTCGCCCACGCGTCGAACCGGGTCAGACCCTCTTCGAGCGGCTTGACCTTGCGCAGGAAGCAGCACAGGTCGGGGTCGCGGTCGTGCAGCCTCGGCCCGTACTCGGCGTCCTGCTCGGCGACGGTCTGCCGCGGGGTGATCGTGATGACGTTGACGTCCATCACGGCCTCGACGGCGTCCCGGGTGCCGATGGTCTCCGGGAAGTGGTAGCCGGTGTCGAGGAACACGACGTCCACGCCGGGCCTGGCGCGGGAGGCGAGGTGGGCGACCACCGCGTCCTCCATGGACGACGTCACGCAGAAGCGGTTGCCGAAGGTGTCCACGGCCCACTGGAGGATCTCCAGCGCCGAGGCGTCCTCCAGGTCGCGGCCGGCCTGCTCGGCGAGCGCCTTGAGCTCGGCGCGTCGCGCCTCCTCCGGGCCGGCCGTGTCCGGCGAGGAGGCCGATGTGCCGGAATCCGCCTGGACGGCAGTCATATGTGATCCCCTCCGCTGTCGGCTCGCTGAAGTCCCCGGGCCAGCAGCCCGAGGAACTTCACCTGGAAGGCTCGGTTGCAGGCTCCGCATTCCCACGCGCCGTGTCCGGTCTCGTTGGGGCGCAGGTCCTCGTCACCGCAGTAGGGGCAGTAGAAGGGGGCGGCTCGCTCGCTCACGACAGGGCCCCCTCGTCGGCGCGGGTGACCCACGCGGCGAACCGCTCGCCGTCCTCGCGCTCCTCCTGGAAGCGCTTGAGCACGCGCTCGACGTAGTCCGGCAGCTCGTCGGCCGTGACCTTCAGACCGCGCACCTTGCGGCCGAAACCGGCCTCCAGACCGAGCGCGCCGCCCAGGTGCACCTGGTAGCCCTCGACCTGCTCGCCCGCGTCGTTCAGGACGAGCTGGCCCTTGAGACCGATGTCCGCCACCTGGATACGGGCGCAGGCGTTCGGGCAGCCGTTGATGTTGATGGTGATCGGCTCGTCGAACTCCGGGATGCGGCGCTCCAGTTCGTCGATCAGCAGCGAGCCGCGCGCCTTGGTCTCGACGATGGCCAGCTTGCAGTACTCGATACCGGTGCAGGCCATGGTGCCGCGCCGGAACGGCGACGGGTTCACCGTGAGGTCCAGCGCCTCCAGGCCGGCGACGAGCGAGTCGACCTGCTCCTCGGTGACGTCGAGCACGATCATCTTCTGCTCGACGGTGGTCGCGACCCGACCGGAGCCGTGCGCCTCGGCGAGGTCGGCGATCTTGGTCAGCGTGGTGCCGTCCACGCGGCCGACGCGCGGGGCGAACCCGACGTAGAACCGGCCGTCGTTCTGCGGGTGCACGCCCACGTGGTCGCGCCAGCGGGCCACCGGCTGGTCGGGCGCGGGGCCGTCGACCAGCTTGCGCTTGAGGTACTCGTCCTCCAGGACCTGGCGGAACTTCTCCGTGCCCCAGTCGGCGAGCAGGAACTTCAGGCGGGCGCGGGTGCGCAGCCGTCGGTAGCCGTAGTCACGGAAGATCGAGATGACGCCCTCGTACACGTCCGCGACCTCGTCCAGCGGCACCCACGCGCCGAGCCGCTGACCGATCTTGGGGTTGGTGGAGAGGCCGCCGCCGACCCACAGGTCGAAGCCGGGGCCGTGCTCGGGGTGGCGGACACCGACGAACGCGATGTCGTTGATCTCGTGCGCCACGTCGAGCAGCGGCGAGCCGGAGATCGCGGACTTGAACTTGCGGGGCAGGTTCGAGAAGTCAGGGTTGCCGATGATCCGCCGCTGGATCTCCGCCATCGCGGGTGTGCCGTCGATGATCTCGTCCGCGGCGATCCCCGCGACGGGTGAGCCGATGATCACACGCGGGGTGTCACCGCAGGCCTCGGTGGTGGACAGGCCCACCGCCTCCAGCCGCTCCCAGATCTCCGGCACGTCCTCGACCCGGATCCAGTGGTACTGGACGTTCTGCCGGTCGGTGATGTCCGCCGTGCCCCGCGCGAACTCCTGCGAGATCTCGCCGATCACCCTCAGCTGGCGGGTGGTGAGGCGGCCGCCGTCGATCCGCACCCGCAGCATGAAGTACTTGTCGTCCAGCTCCTCCGGCTCCAGGATCGCGGTCTTGCCGCCGTCGATCCCGGGCTTGCGCTGGGTGTAGAGCCCCCACCAGCGCATTCGGCCGCGCAGGTCATTGGGGTCGATCGAGTCGAAGCCACGCTTGGAGTAGATCGTCTCAATACGCGTCCGCACATTGAGACCGTCGTCGTCCTTCTTGAACTGCTCGTTGCCGTTCAGCGGGGTGAAGTGTCCCGCGGCCCACTGGCCCTCACCACGGTGACGGCTCACCTTGCGGCGGGGCGTGGCGGGGTTCTGCGGGGTGGCGGCCATGGGTGTATGTCCTTCGGGAAAGGCGGGGAGGCGGCTCTGACCTGCGCTTGCGCGCGCATGCGGGCACACGCGGGCAGCGTGTGCGGCGCCTGCGCGTCCTTGCGCGGGCTGAAACAGGGGAGGGTACGGCGCTGTGGCCCGGGGTCGTCCAACCCCTCGCGGTCGGGCGTCAGCTCACCGGACAGATGGCGCTGGACATGCGGCCGAGGTCGACGTGCCGCCGACTCACCAAGGCAATTCCAGTTCCAGACATGACGGAAGCGTGGCACGGCTCTTTAGACCGAGTCCACCGTTATCCACATGTCGGACAGGGATGTCTCGCATGGCGAGACGGTGTGATATGGGTCATGGTGTGGGAACGGTCGCTCCGGGCCAGGGGCCCGGCGCCGGGACGTCCGCCTCCTCGGTCACCTTCGTGTCGAACAGCCGGAAACCCCGCCGCTGGTAGTTCCCCATGGCGTGCTCCCCGTCCAGGGAGCAGGTGTGCAGCCAGACCCGCTTGGTCGGCGGCAGCTCCGGCCAGCGCTCGGCGAGGTCCCAGGCACGGGCCGTCCCGTACGACAGCAGATGTCCGCCGATGCGCCGGCCCCGGAAAGCGGGGACCAGCCCGAAGTACGCGATCTCCACGACCCCGTCGTCCTGCGGTTCCAGCTCCACGTACCCGGCGGGCGTGCCCCGGTCGTGGGCGACCCAGGTCTCCACACCGGGCCGCCCCAACTGCTCCTGCCACCGCTCGTACGACCACGACAGCCGGTCGATCCAGCGGATGTCCCCGCCCACCGAGGCGTACAGGAAACGGCTGAACTCGGGAGAGGGGACCTCGGCACGCACGATGCGGACGTCGTCGCCCTCGGGTGCCGCGGCGGGAAGCAGATCGCTGGGCGAGGTCTGCTCCAGGGACCAGGTGGTGACGGGGCTGCTGCTCATGGGCCCAGACAACCACGGGGCCCGGCCCGTCTCCAAGGCCGGGCCGGGCCGCCGGGGTCCGTCAGAAGGGCCCTAGTCCAGCGCGCTGTCGACGTCGCGCAGTCGCACCGCGTAGAGCAGGCGCTCCGGGACGGGGTCGGTGAGCGTCCACAGCTCGCCCGTCTCCGGCGAATAGGAGAGGGAGGAGGTGTGCCGCCCCCAGCAGGCGTACGACTCCAGGTCCGAGTCCGAGGTCCCGCTCGACTCGCCCGCCCGGCACTTGGCGGCGTCGGCCCCGCCCTCGTCCTGGCGCCACAGCGTGCCGTGCGCGCCGCGTTCCTCGGCGGTCTGGTCGACGTACCAGCCCCCCTTGTGGGCGAGCACACCCTGGACGCCGGTGGCCTCCGTCTCGTACGCCTCGGTGGCGACGGCGTCGCTCCGGCGTCCGCCGGTGGTGAGCAGGCCGGTGCGGTCGCCGGTGATGTCGAGGGCGTAGCGCCAGACGCGGGCGGGTTCCTCACGGCCGCGGCGGAACCGCTCGGTCGCGACGACCGTGGGCGGTGTCGACGTCCGGTCCAGGGAGAGCGAGCCGAGGCAGGGCACCCCGTCGTTGTCGCGCGCGTCGCAGCCGTCCCCCGCCGGGGGGCTGTAGGCGGCGACCGCCGGCAGCGCGTACCGGTAGTGGTGGGCCGACCAGCCGTCGCCCGCCCGGCCGATCGCGTCGCTGTCGGTGACATCGGCGCGCACGAAGCGGGCGAGGTCGAACACGTACAGCGAGTCGTCCTGCCCCGCGCGGCCCTGCGGGCCCCGCGCGGTGACGATCAGCTTGTCGTCGTACCAGGCCATGCCGCCGAGCCGGGAACGCAGACCCTCGAAGCCCTGCCCGCCGGCCGTCGGCACGACCAGCAGGACCCATCGGTAGACGAGGTTCGCAGGGTCGCTCGCGTCGACGAAGGCGACCCGGGCGAGCCCCTTCTCGTCGACGGGGACGGCCGCGGTGCCGCCCCGGCCCACGCCGGTACGGGCCGCGTGCGCCGAGCCGCCGCCGGGCGGGACGCTCCGCACCCCGGTGTGCGACCAGCCGGCGGCGATGACCTTGTTGTCCCGGGACGTGGTGACCGAGCGGGGGACCCACTTGGCGTCGACCGCGTCGCCCGCCTCCCAGCAGTACGCCCGCACGGCCGTCGGCTCGACGGGCAGATTGTCCTTCTCGCTGTCGAAACAGTCGCCCCTGCCGCGCATCGCGTGGTTCGCGCTGCGCAGCACCTCGTCGACCCCGACCGGGCCGCCCGTCCGCCCGGCCAGGGCGCCCAGCACGGCGGGGTCGGTCAGGGTCTCCCGGAGGCGAAGGCTGTGCAGCTCACCGGCGGAGGTGATCGAGGAGAGGGCGCCCGGCGTGGTGCCGCCCGCGGCCTGCGAGGTGCTGATCAGCGTGGCCGCCGCCGTGAGCGCCAGCGCGGTGCCCGCCAGGGACGCGCGCAGCACACGTCCCCTTCTGCGTCGTCGGTGCCTGCCGCGGTGCTGCATAAAACCTCCCGGGGACGGCCAACTGCCCTCCGTGAAGAAGATCTTGACGGGGAGGCAGGTGGGGCGGCCTGGCAGCGATGCTACGGCAGTGGGACACGTGTCGGACCGAGGTCCCGGGAAATACAGGGAGATCCCTCACCCCGAGGCCGTGATCCGTTCACCGGGAGGTGTTGCGGATGTTCGAGCGGGGCTCACACGACCGGCCCGGCTCTCTCGTGTCCCGGGGGTTCCTCGTCGCGGAAGACGCCGAGGGCAGTGGTTCCCCGCGCCCGCACCACCCCTGGTGCCACGGAGTGCGGCAACAGGTCCAACGGACTGCCGGGCAGGCGGACTTCGACGTCGGCCCGCTCGGTGAAGCGGTACGGGCGGTGGTCGAGGAAGGCGCCGAGATAGCGGCGCACCCGGGACATCTCGGCGCGGACGGTGACCGTGCGCGCGGGGTCGCCGAACATGTCCGCGGCGAGGGCGGAGGCGCTGCGACCGCCGCGGTGGAGGGCGAGCAGGTACAGCAGTTCGGCGTGGCGGGGGGTGAGTTCGTGCGTCCAGGAACCCGCGCAGCCGGCCACCGTGACGCTCCAGCGCCGCGGATGCGAGACGTCGAGGGTGATGTGCGTGGCCGTCGGGGCGGACGCCGGGTCCGCGGCGGGGCGTATCAACCAGCCGCCGGGCAGCGGCTCGACGCAGCACGGCCCGAGTGCCGGGAGCCGGCAGCGGCCGGGGGAGAGCGAGGAGGGCAGGGCGACGCGGCTGGTGTACGGCATGCCGGTCACCGCGGCCGTCCAGCCGTCCCGGTCGACGGCGACCGCGGGGCCGCCGATCCGGGCCAGCACCGGCGCCGCCACCGCGCGCAGCTGTTCGAGCGAGGTCAGATGCAGGTCCCGCAACCGGGCCTCGGCGAGCTTGGCGACCGAGTCGACCAGGGCGAGGGTGGAGGGGTGCAGCGTCTCCAGGGGGCCGCTGATGTCCACCACGCCGAGCAGCCGGCCGTCCCGCGGGTCCGTGACCGGGGCGCCGGTGCAGGTCCAGGAGTGCAGGGCGCGCACGAAGTGCTCGGCGGAGAAGACCTGGACGGCCCGGCGCGAGACCAGGGGCGTGCCGATGCCGTTCGTGCCGACGGTCTCCTCCCGCCAGTCCGCGCCGATGCCGAGCCCCTGCCCGTCGGCCTTGCGGAGCACGGCCGGACTGCCCTCCCGCCACAGCACCCGGGCGTCCGCGTCCGCGACCATCATGATGTGCTGCGTGGTGTCCGCGAGGGAGAGCAGCCCTTCGCGCAGGACCGGCAGGACGTGCCGGAGCCGGGTGGTCCGGCGGCGGCGCTCGATCTCGTCGCGGCCGAGGAGATCGGACCGGAAGTCGTGGTCGGGGTCGACACCGCTGCGCACCGTCCGCCCCCAGGACTCGCGGATCGCGGGGCGCGGGGCGGGTTTCGAGGGCCGTCCGTCGAGGGTGTGGGCGCGTACCTCGCCGAGGATGCGGGCCGCCCGGGCGGCGTCCGTGGCGGTGAGCCGCGTGACTTCCATCGGCGAGTGCGGCACTCGTTCCTCCCCGGCAGGCCGGTGGTTCCTCGGCCCCGGTGGCCGTGAAGCCCGGATCTGCGCGACGGCGTTGACTGCGGGCTTCATAGTCTGCCGTTCCTCGGCCACGGAGGGACGCACTCCGGCCACAGAGCGCGGACGAGTTGCAACCCCCTGCAACCCTGGCGGACCGCCGGACCCTCCTTGACACTTGTTCAACGTCGCCCGGTGCGGCGTACGCGCTCCGATCGAGGGGGCTCTGGTGGCGGGGGTGGTGCCGTGTCGGCGCAGCACCACCCCCGCGTCGGACCACCCGGAAGAGTCGGACCACCCGAAAGAGGGGCGCCCGCCGCGGGCGGGACGACCCTCGCGGGGCAGCGGCTCAGCCGACCGGACGCGCCCGTTCCACGATCGACGCGAGATCCAGCGTGTGCGGCAGGGTGCCGAAGGCCGAGCCCCGGTCGCCGCCCAGCCGGGAGGCGCAGAACGCGTCGGCGACCGCCGGGGGCGCGTACCGCACCAGGAGCGCGCCTTGCAGGACGAGGGCGAGCCGCTCCACGAGCCGGCGCGCGCGGGCCTCGACGCCTTCCAGGTCGGCGAGTTCGGTCAGCAGGCCCTTGATCGCTGCGTCGAGCCGGTGGTCGGCGCCCCGGGCCCGGCCCACCTCCCGCAAGTAGGCGTCCAGGGCCCCCGGTTCGCGCTGGAGCGCGCGCAGCACATCGAGGGCCTGCACGTTCCCGGCGCCCTCCCAGACCGAGTTGAGCGGGGACTCGCGCAGCAGCCGGGGCATGCCGGACTCCTCGACGTAACCGTTGCCGCCCAGGCACTCCGACGCCTCGGCGACCAGCGGGGTGCAGCGCTTGGTCACCCAGTACTTGGCCACCGGCACCGCGAGCCGCAGGAACGAACGTTCGTTGTCGTCGCCCGCCTCCGCCGCGTCGTAGGCCGCTGCCACCCGCATCCCCAGTACCGTCGCCGCCTCCGACTCCAGCGCCAGATCCGCGAGCACGTTGCGCATCAGCGGCTTGTCGATCAGCGGCCCGCCGAACGCCTGCCGGTACGCGCAGTGGTGCACCGCCTGCGCCACCGCCTGCCGCATCAGCGAGGCCGCCCCCAGCGCGCAGTCCAGCCGGGTGGCCGCCACCATCCCGATGATCGTCCGTACCCCCCGCCCCTCGTCCCCGACCCGGCGCGCCCACGTCCCGTCGAACTCGACCTCGGCGGAGGCGTTCGACCGGTTGCCCAGCTTCTCCTTCAGCCGCTGGATACGGAACACGTTCCGCGACCCGTCGGCCAGCACCCGGGGCACCAGGAAACACGTCAGCCCTCCCGGAGCCTGCGCCAGCACCAGGAACCCGTCCGACATCGGCGCCGAGCAGAACCACTTGTGCCCGGTCAGCTCGTACGTCCCGTCCTCGGCCAGCGGTCGCGCCGCCGTGGCGTTGGCGCGTACGTCGCTGCCGCCCTGCTTCTCGGTCATGCCCATCCCGAAGAGGGCACCGGCCTTCTGCCCGGCGGGCCGCATGTCCCAGTCGTAGAGCAGGGACGTCAGCCGCGGCTCCCACTCCGCGGCCAGCGCCGGGTCCGTGCGCAGGGCGGGCACCGCCGCGTGCGTCATCGACAACGGGCAGCCGTTGCCGGCCTCGACCTGCGTCCAGACGACGAACGCGGCCGCCCGCCGCACATGCCCGCCGGGCCGCGTCCAGGCCGCCGTCAGCCCCGCCGAGACCCCCTTGCCCAGCAGGCGGTGCCACGAGGGATGGAACTCCACCTCGTCCACCCGGTTCCCGTACCGGTCGTACGTCCGAAGCTTCGGCGGGTTCTCGTTCGCCAGCCGCCCCCACTCCTGCACCTGGACGGAGCCCGCCGTCCGGCCGAACCCCGACAGTTCCTCGCGCGCCTCGTCCAGCAGCTCCGGCGCCAGATGCCGTTCGACCGCCTCGTCGAGCACCTGGTCGGCGGCGAAGACGTCGTAGTCCACCAGGGGCGGAGCCTGATTGGTCACTTCGTGGGTGCTGGATGCCATATCCGGAACCTACCCGTCGGCGGCACGTCGTCACGGCGATGCACCGGTGTCCGGCCGACGGGTGTCCGGTGCCGGGCCGGACGTGCCCGGCACCGGATCACGGAGGCCGCATCAGACGGGCGCCGCCAGCTCGTCCGTCCCCACGTCGTCCGTCCCGTACTCCTCCTCGGGACCCGGCACGGCCTCCCCGTACTGCTCCTGCGGCCAGCCCGGCCGGTAGATCGTGTCGAGATAGCGCTCCCCGAGGTCCGGGGAGATCGCCACGGCTGTGGTGTCGGGCGAGCCGTTGCGGGCCAGCCAGGCGCCCGCGCCGCTGACGACCGTGCCGGTGGACCCCCCGAACAGGAAGCCGCGCCGGGCCATGCGGTGACAGGCCCGTACGGTGTCGATCTCCTCCACCCGGACGACGTCGTCCACGTACGACGCGTCGAGCAGCGCCGGGGCCACGCTCGTGCCGAGCCCCGGGATCATCCGGCGGCCCGGCGCCCCGCCGAACGCCACCGAACCGACGCTGTCCACGGCGACGATCCGCACCCGGCGCCGCCGCTCCCAGAACCACTGGGCGCAGCCCATCAGCGTCCCGGAGGTGCCGACCCCCACGAACAGCACGTCCAGGCACGGGAACTGCCGGGCGACGGCGGGCGCGGTGGTGCGGTAGTGCGCCTGCCGGTTCGCCTCGTTCGTGTACTGGTCGAGCCAGACGAACCGGGGATCGGTGGCGCACAGCGCGCGGACGTACGAGATCCGTGCCCCCAGGAAACCGCCGTGCGGGTCCGGCTCGGAGATGACGTGGACCCGGCTGCCCAGCGCCTCGATCATGCGCCGGGTCTGCGGATTGCACCGGGAATCGGTCACGCACAGGAACCGGTAGCCCCGGCTCGCCGCGATCATGGCCAGCGCCACGCCGAGATTCCCTGACGACGACTCCACGAGCGTCGAGCCCGGCGCGAGACGCCCCTCCCGTTCCGCGGCCCGCACCATCTCGGACGCGGCCTTGAGCTTGATCGAGCCGGCGAAGTTGAACCCCTCGCACTTCAGGAAGAGCCGATGTCCGACGACCTGGTACAGATCGACGTACAGCTCCTCCTCGTTGAAGTCCGTGGGAACGGATATGACTGGCACCGCTGCCCCCCTGGTCGTGCACTGTCGTACGCGCTGCGCCCGGCCCCTCAGCCGTGGCGGCGCAACTCGTGGAAGAAGTCGTCCACGACCAGCAGTCCGCCGCAGCGGGCCACTTCCCCGTGGACATGGGCGCCGACCGCGAGGTCGAGGACCCCGAGGCCGAAGGGCGAGAAGACCACCGGACGGTCCGCCGGCACGGCCGCCCGGCCGGTGAGGACGTCATGGAGCGTTCCGTCGAGGAAGTCCCGGCTTCCGGTGAGCTGTTCGGTCAGGTGCGGTGACGTGTCCGCCTTGAGGCAGTGCTCGACGTCGTCGACGAAGTTCGCCGACGCGAGCAGCACCTCGGGCGCGAGATCGCGCAGCGACACGTGCAGCACCAGCGGGTTGTGGGCGAACCACTTCGGATCACCGATGTGCGGCTCGCCCGCGATCGTCGCGAACACCACCAGGTCGCTCGCCCGGATCACGTCCTCGGCGCTGTCGTACACGGTCACCCGCCCCGTGGCACCGGACCGCTCCAGGTACCCCCGGAATCCGGCCGCGCTCTCCGCGGACAGGTCGTGCACCCCCACCTCCTCGAACGCGAAGTCCGTCGCCGCGAGGAACGTGTGGACGTACCGGGCGATCAGGCCGGTGCCGAGGAAGCCGACCCGGGCCGGGCGCGGCGTCCCCCGGCGCGCGCTCAGCCGGTCGGCGGCCAGTGCCGCCGACGCCGCCGTCCTCGTCGCGCTGATGACCGAGGCCTCCAGGCACGCGAACGGATAGCCGGTGGCATGGTCGTTGAGGATCAGCACGGCGGACGCGCGCGGCAGCCCGGACGCCGTGTTCTCCGGAAAACTGGAGATCCACTTCAGCCCGTCCACCGGGAACCTCCCGCCGAGCGCGGCGGGCAGGGCGATGATCCGCGAGGAAGGACGGTCGGGGAACCGGAGGAAGTACGACGGCGGGTTGACCGTGTCGCCCGTCCTCCCGTCCCCGTGCAGGAGATAGGCGGACTCGACCAGGTCGACGATCTCCCGCTCCCGGCCCCGCAGGGCCCGCTGCACCTGAGCGCCGGAGATCACGGCGAAACCCGGAACCTCGGTCATACGCGACTCACCTCGTCCTTCGTCGGGAAACCGGCCGTCCGTACCGGATCGGCCAGGCCCACCAGCACCTCGCGGGAACCCTCGAAGGGCTCACGGCCGTGGGCGCAGCGGATGTTGTCGACGAGGAGCAGGTCGCCCGGCCGCCACTCCCGGCGGACGGTGTGCGCCTCGTAGACCGCGTTCAGCGTCCCGACGACGTCGGCGCCGATCGGGCTGCCGTCGCCGTAGCGGGTGTCGAAGGGCAGCCCGTCGGCCCCGTACACGTCCACCAGGTACGCGCGCACCTCGGCGTCCAGGGTCCACCCGCTGAGGAACGCGATCTGGTTGAACCAGCAGCGGCGCCCGGTCACCGGATGCCGGAGCACGGCGGGGCGCCGCTGCCGGGTGCGCAGCGACCCGTCGGGCCGCCAGTCGACGTCGATCGAGCGCGCCCGGCAGTAGGCCTCGACGGCGGCGCGGTCGTCGGTGCCGAACGCCTCGGCGACCGATGCCCCGATCTCGTCGTTGTACGAGCGGGTGAGCAGCCAGCCGTCCCGCACGAACCGCTCGGTCAGCTCCGCGGGCAGCGCGTCCAGTACGGCCGCCGCGTCGGCGACCCCGGTCGCCCCGCCCCGCTCGGCGGCCTCCAGGCAGGCGAAGAACAGGAGGCCGGGGAACTCCAGGGCGTAGCTCGACTCGTGGTGCATGCACATCGGCTGGTTCGACGGCCAGGCCGTCGACGAGTACACGCCCTGCGCGTACGTCAGCCGGGGCGCGAACGCCTCCCGCTCGACGGTCAGCGTGTCGGTCAGGCCCCGGAAGACCTCACCCACCTCGGTGGCGTTCCGGAGCCCCAGTCCGCGCACCAGCAGGGAGCCGTGCTCGGCGACGGCGGCCCGCAGCGCGTCCCGCCGTCCGGCCGCCCACCGGGAGGCGGGTTCGCCGGGGGTGACCGTGAGGAGCGGGGGACTGTCGGTCGACAGCACGATGTCCGGCAGGGGCTGGGCGGTCGCGGACGCCGTGGCCGTGTCCCCCCGGCGGCGCCCGGCCGCGCGGCGGCGGCCCAGGAAGCTCATGACGGCCTCCCGGTGCCGGCGGCTGCCCGCGTGTCGATCAGCCCGGCCAGGCCGGACAGCACCGGATGCGCGGTCACGTCCCCGGGGGACACGGCCCGCCGCAGGGCGATCGCGAGCCGCACCGCCGCCAGCGAGGTGCCGCCCCGGTCGAAGAAGTGGTCGTGCCGGCCGATCCGGGCCCGCGGCACACCGAGCACCTCGGCCCACGCGTCGGCCAGTCGCGCCTCGGTCGCCGTCGCCGGCGGCTCGCCCGCGTCCCCGTCCCCGTCCTCCGTGCCGAGTTCCCCGGCCAGTGCGGTCAGCGTCCGCCGGTCGGTCTTGCCGTTGGCGGTCAGCGGCAGGCTCTCCCGCCAGTGGAACACCGACGGCACCATGTACGCGGGCAGCGAGGCCGCCAGCCGGTCCCGCAGTTCCCCGGCGGCGAGGGGCCGGCCGGAGTGGAAGGCGACCAGGTGTCCGCCCCCGGCGACCACCACCGCGCCGTCCCGCACCCCCGCCACCCCGAGCAGCGCGTTCTCCACCTCGCCGATCTCGATACGGAAACCGCGCACCTTGACCTGGGTGTCCCGGCGCCCCAGGAACTCCAGCTTCCCGTCGGGCCGCCAGCGCCCGTGGTCCCCGCTGCGGTAGAGCCGCTCGCCCGGCCGGTACGGGTCGGTGGTGAAGGCGTGCGCGGTGCGACCGGGATCGTTGACGTACCCGCGCCCGACACAGACCCCGGAGAAGACGATCTCCCCCGGCGCGCCCAGCGGCACGAGGGAGAGCCGCTCGTCGACGACGTACACGCGGACGTTCCGCACGGGCCGGCCCAGGGGCACCCGGCTCCCCTCCGGAGCCCGGTGCAGCACCTCGTGATTGGTGTCGTCCGAGGTCTCGGTCAGTCCGTACGCGTTGACCAGGGGTGTCCCCGGCGCGTGGGCGAACCAGCGCTCCACCAGCTCCTTCTTCAGCGCCTCCCCGGTCACCGACACCCGCCGCAGCTCGGGCAGTTCGCGCGGGTGCCGCTCCAGGTGGGCGAGGACCGCTTCGAGGTACGAGGGCACGACCTGGAGCACGTTCACCCGGCCGTCCGCGACGCGGTCGACGAACCGCCCGACGTCCAGGATCGCCTCCTGTTCCACCAGGAGGGTCCGGCCGCCGGCCAGGGGACCGGCCAGCAGCTGCCACAGGGAGATGTCGAAGCACTGGGGCGCGGTCTGCGCGACCGTGTCCCCCTCGCCGATGCCGAGGTCGTCGAGCTTGGCGTGCAGATGGTTGAGCATCCCGGCGTGCTCGCACATCGCACCCTTGGGCTCGCCCGTGGAACCGGAGGTGAAGTAGAGGTACGCGAGCCGGTCCGGTGCGATCTCCAGGCCGAGGTCGCAGTCCTGGTGGGCCTCGGCGTACGCGTCCTCCACCAGCAGCCGCCGCACCCCGGGCCGTGTGGCCAGCGCCCGGTCCAGCGTGGCCGTGTTCCCCCGTTCGGTGAGCACCAGCTCGCATCCGGCGCGGGCGAGCATGGTGGCGACGCGCTCGGCGGGGAAGTGCGGTTCGACGGGCAGATAGGCGCCGCCCGCCTTGAACACCGCGAGGACGGCCGCCATCCAGTCGAGGTTCCGCTCGGTCACCACCGCGACGACGTCCTCTGGGCCGAGGCCCCGGACGAGCAGGGCCCGACCGAGCTGGTTGGCACGGGAGTTGAGCTCGCGGTACGTCCACCGCCGGTCGCCGTGGACGGCCGCTACGGCGTCCGGGTGGGCCACGACCCGCTGTTCGAACAGTTCGTGCACCCGGCGGTCGGGCAGGTCGCGGTGCGGTCCTGCCAGCCCGTCGAGCTGGAACCGGAGTTCGCCGTCCGACACCAGGCTCCGCCGCCCGTGCCCGGCGTCCGGTTCGGCGGCCATCCGGGTGAGGGCGGTGAGGTGGTATCCGGCGATCCGGGCCGCGGCGTCCTCGTCGAGCACGTCGGTGCGGTAGCGCAGCCGCAGCGCCGGGCCGCCGTCGAGGTGGACGGGCCCCACCCGCAGGACCGCGTCCCCGCCGAGGCCGTCGTCGCCCCCGCCGGTGTCGAGCACGGTCTCGAACGGCGGCTCGGCGAGGCCCAGTTCGTGCCGCAGGGCGTCCACCGGGTACCCGGCGTGCGTCCTCAGCTCGGCCGTGACCCGGTGGGCCCGCTCCAGCAGCGCGCGCCAGGTGTCGCCGGGCTCGACGGTGATCCGGCACGGCAGCAGGCGGCCGTCCTCCAGCCGGCCGGTGGTGACCTCGCTCTCGCCCGACAGCGCGGAGAGCACCTTCGCGTGGGCGGCCAGCAGCGCGGCCGTCCCGTCCGTGGCGGTCAACAGCCCGTAGGGCAGGGCGACTTCGAGGACGCCCGTCCCCTTCTCCGGGTCGGTGCTCCACCGCGGTACCACGGTCCGCCCCGCGGCGGTGAGCACCTCGTGCCAGTACGCGCGGGCAGCCTCGCCCGATGTGGACCGATCCATCGTTCTCCCCCGATTCACCGTGATCCGGTGTTCTCCGTCGCCGGGTTCCCGCCCCAGCGCGCGTGCGGCGGCACCTGCTCGCCCTTCATCAGGAAGGAGTCGGGCGCGAGCACCGCTCCCTCGCCCAGCACGACGCCGTAGTGGACGAACGCCCCGACCTCCAGCGTGGCGCCGGCGCCGATCGTGACGTGGTCGGACTTGTAGGTGCCGTCCTCCTGCGAATGCGCCTGGATCTTGCTGCCGGCGGCGAGCGTGCAGTCGTCGCCGACGGTCGTCAGCGTCCGTTCGGTGATGTACACCCCGTCGTCGAAGACCCGGCGCCCGATCCGCACCCCCAGCAGCCGCCAGACGAGAGGCTTGAACGGGGTGCCGTTGAGCATCTCCAGGTGGGCGTCCGGCAGCTTCCACAGCCGCTCCTGCCGCCAGAAGACGGGGTCGTAGATGGAGCACAGCCGGGGCCGCAGTGGCCGGAAGCGGGTCAACGACCGTTCCACCAGCGCGTAGAACAGGACGGTGAACACCAGCGCCGCCAGGGGCAGGGCGGCGAGCGCGAGCAGTCCGCCCGGTCCGCCCCCGTGCCCGTACAGGTCGTAGGCCGCGAAGCCGAGGACGGTGAGCGCGCAGGTGTGCAGCCAGCGCAGGAACAGGAACAGTCCGATCGAACGCAGGTTGAAGCGGTTCTTCGCGGCGAGCCGGCGGCCGAGTTCAGAGCCCTCGCGCAGATGGTCGAAGCGGCTGTCGCGCTCCACCGAGCGGGGGATCTCGAAGGGCGGCGAGCCGAGCAGCCCGACCCCTTCGCGGATCTCGCCGTCGAGCGGTACCAGCACCTTCGTGGCCAGCAGACAGTTCTCGCCGGTCCGTCCGCCCGCCGGGTAGGCGATGGCGTTGCCCAGGAAGTTGTGCCCGCCGATCGTCGTCCGGGTCACCCTGAAGGAGGTGGCGGAGTAGTCCGCGTTCATCACGGACAGGCCGTCCGCGACCATGGTGCCGCCGCCCACCTCCACCAGGTACGGCGTCTCGTGCTGCACCGCGGTCCCGAAGTTGGAGCCGGTCTGCTCGACCCGCGAGAGGTCGTAGCCGACGGCCCTGAGACAGGGGACGATGTACGAGCTGTCACCGCACAGCCAGGTGAAGAACCTGCGGTTGGTCAGCAGGGCGATCGCGCGGTGCGCCGAGTAGGGGAGGCCGTAGAGCGGATAGGTGCGGTCCGGCCTCACCAGCGGGCGCAGCAGCCGCGGTACGACGAACACGGCGACCGCTCCGACCACGACGGAGCCGGCGAACAGCGCGAGCGACAGGGCCGCCGCCTCGGCGTAGAAGCGGGCCGAGGTGATGTGCAGCGTCGACGGGTCGAGCAGGGTCTCCAGTTCGGGTGCGGCGGTGAGCAGCAGATGGGCGCCGCCGACGGTCAGCGGCACGTACAGCAGCAGCGCCCGGAGCAGGGCGGCGAGGCCGTATCCGGCCCGGCGGAGCGTGCCGCAGGGGAGCGGGGCGACGCGGACGTGGTCCACGTCCGTGCGCCGGGCCGGTGAGCCGTGCCAGCTCTGTCCGGCCGGGACCGACTCGCCGTCCCGCAGCGCGGAGGAGTGGCCGAGCTGGGAGCCGTCGCCCAGGGCGGTGCCGATGTCGAGGACGGTGTGCTCGCCGACGAAGACGTCCCGGCCGAGGGTGACGGGGCCGGTGCGGATGTGCCCGGCGCGCGCCCGGTAGCAGAGGAAGACGGAGTCCTTGCGGATCACCGTGCCCGCGCCGATCGTCAGCAGGTCGGTGCAGACCGGGAGGGTGCGGCTGAGGATGGTGACACCCGGCCCGATGCGGGCCCCGAGGGCGCGCAGGTACAGCACGTACAGCGGGTTGCCGACGAAGAGGAGCATCGGGCTGGTGCGCAGCAGCGCCCTGACGGTCCAGAACCGCAGGTACGCAGGCCCCCACACGGGGAACTCCGCGGGCTTCCACCGCCCGACCAGCAGCCATTTGGCGGCGACCGGCAGGGTGCACAGGGCGAACAGGGCGAGCGCGCCGAAGGTCGCCGAGCGCAGGTAGACGGCGACGAGCCCCGAGGCGTCCGCCACCCATGCGTACCCCTGTACGTATCCGGCGGTGGCGAGCAGGCAGTAGCCCGCGAAGAGGAGCAACTGCAGTGCTCCGCAGAGGGTCTGGCGCAGGGTGCTGCCCGGGGGCACGGGCCCGGCGGGCGGCGGCGGGGCGGCCGCCCTCGCCGGGGCGTTCGTCAGCGCGGCGGCGAGGCCGCGGACGGTGGGGTGACCGTAGACGTCCCGGATGGACACCGACGGCAGTTCGGGGTGCTTCCTGACACGGGCGCAGAAATGCGCCATCGTCAGCGAGTTGGCACCGAGGTCGTCGAAGAAGTGGCTTTCCACGGGCACGTGTTCGACGCGTGCGACATCGGCCAGGAGTTCGGCCATACGTCGTTCGATGATGGTGTTCGATTTCGCCGCGTCCGGCTCGGCCCCCTGGACCTCGCCCGGTTCTTCCGCCACGGGTCGTGGCGCTGGCAATGTCATTGAATTTCTCCGCGACAGGTAGAGCGATGAAGGGCGCCCGGGGGTGAACGGGACGGCGCGCGGAATGACAGAAGGAGGGGGAGTTATGGAGAAAGAAAGCGGTGACGTGTGTGACGGACTGAATCGGGCCTGCTCGCGGCCTGGATGGATGGTCCGGCGTGCACGGCGCCGGCGCCTGCTCCGGATGGGCTCGGCGGAATGCAATCCGGATTCTTTCGGTACATTCGGGAACGGGTCAAGCGTGGCCGGGTGATTGACGCTTTCCCGTCCTTTCCCCGATCGATGCGGAGATGTCGCACCCGGACTCGACCCGCGCTTCAGCGGGCAACTTTCCGTGAAGACAAACGAATGCGCCGGATCGTTCACCTTCCTGTCTCATCGCGATTCGGCCACCACGTGCATGACAGAAAAAGCGATCCGGAATCACCTTTGATTTCTTCTGTGTTTCCCTTCGACTGCTGCCCCGTCACGCGACCGGAGGGGACCCTGCGTCGCACGCGGACCCTGGCGCGGCCCACGGCACCGGGAGGTGAGGGTGGCACGCGCAGGCGGATACCTTTAGGGCGTGCAGCCAGCAAGTCAGTCACCCCCACCGTCCGAGAGTCCCCATGGGCGTCTCCACCGCGCGCGTGCCCTCTACCGGGACGTGTCCAAGCGCAGGACCGCCTGGCTGCTCCTGAAGGACACCGTCAACTCCTGCATCGAGTACCGCATCCTGGGTTTGGCGGCCGAGGCGGCGTTCTTCACGCTGCTCTCCGTGCCGCCGCTGCTGCTCAGCATGATCGGCCTGCTCGGCTACGTCGACGACTGGACCGGCGCCGACACCATCGCCAGCCTGGAGCTCAACCTGCTGGAGGCGTCGCGCACCGTCCTGTCCGAGAAGGGCGTCGCGCAGATCGCGCAGCCGATCCTGGACGACGTGATGAAGGGCGGCCGCCCCGACGTCATCTCCATAGGCTTCCTGTTCGCCCTGTGGTCCGGCTCCCGCGCGGTGAACGTCTTCATCGACACCATCACCGTCATGTACGGCCTCGACGGCGTCCGCGGCATCGTCAAGACCCGCCTCATGGCGTTCCTGCTCTTCCTCGTGGCGCTGCTGATCGGCTCGATCGCGCTCCCGCTCATGGTGGCCGGCCCCGATGCCGTCGTCCGGATCGTCCCGTGGTCGGCGACCGTCGTCCAGGTCCTCTACTGGCCCGTCGTGATCGTCCTGTCCATCGTCTTCCTGACGACGCTGTACCACGTGTCGGTGCCGGTCCGCTCTCCCTGGGTCGAGGACGTCCCCGGCGCCCTCGTCGCCCTCGGCATGTGGGTGCTGGGCAGCTTCCTGCTCCGCATCTACCTCACCAACACGGTCGAGGGGGCGACGATCTACGGCTCCCTGGCCGCCGCCGTCGCCGTCCTGCTCTGGATCGGTGTGGGCGCCTTCGCCGTCCTCGTCGGCGCCGCCGTCAACGCCGCGATCGACCGGGTCTGGCCCGCCGCCGCCACGGCCGCCGCCCGCGCCGCCAACGAACGCCTCCGCGAGGAACAGGCCGCCGAGTACGTCGCCCGCGCCGCCGCCGCCCGCACCCACGACCCCGAGGACCCCGACATGCCCTCCGAGTTCCCGGAGCGCTGGTCCCGCTTCCTCCCGCCGGAGGACGTGACGTCGAGACTGCGGCCCCCTGTGAAGAAGGGGGAGGACTGACGGGGCCTCGCCCCCGGAGGACGGGCAGGCGCGGGCCGGCTCCCCGCGACGTAGCCTTCTCCCGTGTATGCGGAAAGAGCCTCTCGGCTGGACGGGGCCGTGGTGTGGACCGACGGCCCCGGTGAGCCGGGTGCGGGGCGGGTCCTGCCCGACGGGTGCATGGACCTGCTCTGGCACGACGGGCGGCTGATGGTCGCCGGGCCCGACACCCGGGCCCACGTCACCGGCGGATCGCCCGGCGGCTGGGCGGGGCTCCGGTTCTTCCCCGGTCAGGCGCCCGCCTTCCTGGGGGTCCCCGCGCACGAACTGCGCGACCGGCGGGTGGCGCTGGCCGACCTGTGGTCACCGGCGGCCGTACGGCGGCTCACCGCGCGGGTGAACGCGGCCGGTGATCCCGCGAGCGGACTCGAAGCGGTGGTCCTGGAGCGGGCGGCCGAGGTGGGGCGGCCCGACCCGGTGCTGCGACAGGTCGTCGCCGCCCTCGACGCGGGGCGGCCCGTCGCGGCGACCGCCGACGAACTCGGTCTCGGCGCCCGGCAGTTGCACCGCCGGTCGCTCGCCGCGTTCGGATACGGACCCAAGACGCTGGCCCGCGTATTGCGGCTGCGCCGGGCGCTCGCGCTCGCCCGGGACGGCGTGCCCTTCGCCACGACGGCGGCCCGCAGCGGGTACGCCGATCAGGCACATCTCGCCCGTGACGTAAAGGAGTTGGCGGGGCTACCGCTCGGTGAGCTGCTCGCCGGACGGTAGCGGGACCCTGCGAGCCGGGCTACTCGGGAGAGGGCGCCGGCAGCGGTGCGAAGAGGTCGACGCCGTTGCCGTCGGGGTCGAGGACGACGGCGTACCGCTGGCCCCACGCCGCGTCCCACGGCCCGATCTCGCCGCGGTACCCGGCATCCACCAGCTCCGCGTACACCGCGTCGACCTCGGCCGGGCTGTCGCACAGCAGGGCCAGCCCGGCGCCGCCGCCCTTCCCTGGGCGGAACCCCGGATGGAAGGACCGGACGGTCTCCTCGGTGTCGAGCAGGAGCCGGAGCCCGCCGGGCAGGCCGGCCTCGGCGTGCGGCAGGTGCTCGGCACCCTCCGGGAAGGCGAAGCCGAGACGGCGGTAGAAGGCGACGGAGGCGGCCATGTCCGAGGCCACCATGCCGATCGCGTCGAGTCGTGGAGTCATGCGGCCACCGTAGGCGGACCGCCGTGCACCGGTCTTGAAGGAATCGGACACGGGCCCCGCACCCGCCGCGGGGCCCGCCCGGGCTCCGGCGTCCGACGTCGCCGTTCCGCGTCACACCTCCCGCACCATACGTCCGGCGTCCGGCGTCCGGCGTCCGGCGTCCGTCAGGACGTACCCCCCGGCTGCTGCGGGCCGAACGCGGTCATGAAGCGGTCGCGGAACTTGTCCATCCGCCACACCGGGGTGTTGTCGGCGGGCTGCAGACCGTCGGTCCAGCCCCAGTCGGCGACCTTCTTCAGCACCTCGGGGTCCTTGGCGACGATCGAGATCGGCACGTCATGACTGGGGTTGTCGCCGGTGACCGTCTTGTTGGGCTGGTGGTCACCGAGGAAGACCAGGACGGTGTCCCGGGAGCCGTGCTTGGCGACGAAGTCGACGAGACTGCTCACCGAGTACTGGATCGACTTGCGGTACTCGTCCCGTACGGCCAGCGGGTCCTTCCAGACCTCCGTGGGGTTCTTGCCCTCGGCCTTCTGCAGCGAGTGGTAGACCGACCCGTCGCCGACCTGGTCGTCGGGGATCGTGCTCGGGATGGGCGCCCACGGGTTGTGGCTGGAGGTCAGGATGATCTCCGCCATCATCGGCTCACGGTCCTTCTTGCCGTGCTCCAGCTCCTCGAAGGCCTTCAGCGTGTACTGGTCGGGCATGGTCGACCAGCTGAACTTCGGTCCCTGGTAACCGAGCTGGTCCGAGTCGTAGATGTGGTCCAGGCCGAAGTACTCGCCCTCCGGCCACGCCTTCTGGGTGCCCGGCACGACACCGACCGTGCGCCAGGCGCCGGTGCGGCGGAACGCTTCGGTGAGGGTGAGCCGGTCGCTCGCGACGAGGTTGGCGTAACGCGACTGGTTCTTGATCCACAGACCGGACAGGAACGTGGAGTGACCGAGCCAGCTGCCGGCGCCCGTGATGGGGGAGCGCAGCCAGCCGCTCTGCGACGCGTACCCGGCGTCCTTCAGCTCCTGCGTCTTCTGCGCGAGGGTCTGGCTGAGCGGCTCACCCATCCGCGGGTCGTCGATCGCGGAGCGGCCGTAGCTCTCGATGAACGTGAGCAGCACGTCCTTGCCGCGCAGCCCCGTCAGCAGCTGGTCGGGCGGCACGTCGGCGAAGGCGTCCACCGCGGACTGCTTGCGGAACGCCTCCCCGTCCTTCAGCCCGTCGCTGACCGACTCGATCCGGTTCTCCACGAGCGTCGCCGCGCTGTGCGAGGCGACCGGGACGTCGGACACCTCCAGCGTCAGCGTCGAGCAGGTGATCCATGCGGTGCCCAGGACCAGCAGCGTCCGGCTCGCCGTCTGCCGGTTGCGCGTCATCAGCCGGCTGATCCGTGCCACCGCCAGTGTCATCAGCACCGGCAGCACCAGCGTCAGCACGATCACCCCGACCGTCACCGCGAGCGCCGCCGTGCCGCCCAGCGAGTCCTGGACGAACGTCCGCGCGTTGTCCAGCAGGATCCAGTCGAGCACCAGGTCGAACGGGCGGTCCAGGGTCCAGTACGACCCCATGTCCAGCATCTTGACCGTCGTCAGCAGGCCGAGCAGCACCCCGACCAGGACCACCGCCACGCGCCGCGCCCTCGACGGCAGCACGAGCAGCAGCCCGCCGACAAGGATCCCCTCCGCCGGGAGGCGCAGGAACCGTCCGAACTCGATCTTCGTGACATCGTTCGGCACGAGCAGCGCGAACAGGACGAGCGCGACGGCCAGCCCGGTCACGGCCCAGGTGACGTAACGCGCGGCCCGGGGGTGTGCGGCCCGTCGGCCGGTGGGGGGTGCGGCGGGGGCGGGTGCGGGGGCGGATGACGGGTCCGGCGACTGGGCCGCGTCCGGGTCTGACGGTGGCTCCGGCTCCGATTCCTGGTGCGGTTCCGCCGCCGCCTTCGGTAGTGGTTCCGCCTTCGGTTCCGCCGCCTCCGGCTTCGGTGCCGGCTCTGGTTCCGCCATTGTTTCCGACTCCGCCACCGCTTCGGGCTCGGGCGTGGAGGCCGGCTCGGGCGTCGAGGCGGTTTCGGGATCGGGCTCGGTCCTGGGCTCGGGCCCGGACGTGGATTCGGGCCCGGCCTCGCCGCTGGTCGCCGTCACCGCCGTGTCCGGCGAAGCCTTTGCGGACGTCGGCTCCTGAGGGGTGGTGTCGTCCGGGGTCCTGTCGGCGTCCGGTTCCGGTGTCGGTCCCGGAAGCTGCGGCGAGCGTATGTGCGACAACCCGAAGGTCCTTCCCTGTGGAGCATGTGGAGCTCAGTGCTGGTGGAGCGGAGTGGGCCGGGGCCGCTTGAACCGCCGGGCCACCCGATGGGCCGATTGCTATGCCGTACGGTCCCATGCCGCCAACCGTTCACCCGCACTCAGGGTCTTCGCAACCACTTGACCGAACCAGAACGCGGTCATCGCCCACCCGTGCCCACCTGCTCAGACCGGGCGCGGCGCCCCCGTGCTGGAACGCTCCACCAGCCGCGTCGACAACTCGGTGCGGGTGCCCTCCGGTTGGTCGCCCTCCATCATCCGTACCAGCAGCCGCAGCGCCGTCTGTGCCATCTCCGAGAGCGGCTGGCGGACCGTGGTGAGGCCGGGGCTCGCCCAGCGTGCCTCGGGGAGGTCGTCGAATCCGACCACACTGATGTCGTCCGGCACCCGCAGCCCCCGCTCGGCCAGCGCCGCGTACACCCCGAGGGCCATCTTGTCCGAGCAGACGAACACGGCGGTCGGCGGCTCGGGGAGGTCGAGCAGCTGGAGCATGCGGTGATGCGCGGTGGGCTCCATGAAGTTGCCGTAGCGGACGTACTCCGGCCGGTACGGGACCTTCGCGGCCGCCAGCGCCGAGCGGTAGCCCGCCACCCTGGCGCTGCTGCACATCTTGCGCCGGTAACCGGCGATCACCGCGATCCGCTCGTGGCCCAGGGACAGCAGATGGTCGGTGGCGGTCATCCCGCCCTGCCAGTTGGCCGCGCCGACCGACACCACGCCGGGCGGCGGTTCCAGGACCGGGTCGATGAGCACGAACGGGACGCGGTGCTGCGTGAGCCAGGAGTGCTGGGCGGGGGACAGTTCGGCCACGTTGAACAGCACGCCCGCGGAGCCCCGCGCGGTGAGCTTGTCGAACCAGCCGCGTTCGGGGCGGACGCCCCGGGTGCGGGTCTGGCCGGCCGAGACCACGACCTCCAGACCGGCGTCGTGGGCGGCCTGTTCGACACCGTGCAGGACCGCGCCCGACCAGGAACTCTCCAGCGAGTGGACCACGAGGTCGACCATGCGCGGCGGCTTCGACGCCTCGAACCGGGGCCTGCGGACATAACCGAGCCGGTCCAGCGCCTCGCTGACCCGGCGCCTGGTCTCCGGTGCCACGTCCTCCCGGCCGTTGACCACCTTCGAGGCCGTCGGCACGGACACCCCGGCCTCGCGTGCCACCACCGCCAGCGTCGGCCCGGCCGTCGCGCTCCCGCCACGCACCATCGCGACTCCACCTCTCAGGGCCCGTCCCGAGGGCCGGTGAAATTTTCGAACAGCAATGCTCGCGCGACGGAGCGACCGCCGCGTAGCAAGCGCTTCCTACGGTAAGCCCAACTCAACACGGCGGGAAGGAGCAGGGATTCACAGGACCATCCAGGCCAAAACTTTCGAAACTTCGAACAAGCGGGATCCGGGGCGTGCCGGGCATCCGGGCGTGGTGGGTGGGCCGTGTGCGGTGGGGCGCGCCTCTCGGCGCTCCGCCGTCCGACCGGCGGGGCGTCGGCACCTTGACGTACGCCGGACGGGTCCCCGTCCCCCGAACGGCCGTCGAAGGCCCGGCACGAACGGAATACCGCGCAGGGATGTGGTGCTCTGAGGTGGACGACGGTCCACGAGCGGGCGGGCGTGAGGAGCTGGTGCGATGACGGCAGACCGGCGGGGCCCCGTGGTCAGGACCCCGTACGGCGACGTACGCGGCACGTACGAGTACGGGGACGAGGGTGGGGGCGGGCGAGGCCGCGGCGAACGGATCGCGGTGTTCCGGGGTGTCCCGTACGCGGCCCCGCCCTTCGGCCCCCGCCGGTTCCGTCCGCCCGTACCGCCCGAGCCGTGGGCGGGGGTGCGGGACGCCGTAGCCTTCGGGCCGACCGCCGCGAAGCCGCCGTACTCGGAGGCGTTCGCCCGGTATCTGTCGGACCCCGTCGTCCCGGGCGACGACTGCCTCAACCTGAACGTGTGGACACCGGCCCCGAGCCCGGGAGCCCGGCTGCCGGTCATGGTGTGGATCCACGGCGGCGCCCTCACCCGGGGTTCGTCGGCGGTACCGGTCTACGACGGTGCCGCCTTCGCCCGTGACGGTGTGGTGCTGGTGTCCCTCAACTACCGTCTGGGCGTGGAGGGTTATGGCCTCTTCCCGGACGCCCCGCCCAATCTGGGACTGCGTGACCAGCTGGCCGCGCTGGAGTGGGTGCGGGAGTCGGTCGCCGGGTTCGGCGGCGACCCGGACCGGGTGACCCTGGCGGGTCAGTCGGCGGGGGCCATCAGCGTCGGCGCGCTGCTGGCGGTTCCCCGTGCGCGCGGTCTGTTCCGGCGCGCCGTCCTGCAGAGCGGGCCGCCCGAGGCCCTGGACCGGGACAAGGTGCGCCGCATGGTCCGCCGGATGGCGACCCGGCTGAAGGTCCCGGCGACCGCCGAGGCCTTCGCCGCCGTGGACCGGTCCGCTCTCGTCGAGGCGCAGGCGGAGGTCGGCCGCCTCAGCAGCCCGGTGCTGGGCGGCCCCGCCTTCGGCATCGTCGTGGACGGCGAACTGCTGCCCACCGATCCGCTGGAGGCCCTGACCGAGCACGGGGCGGCCCCGGGGACCGACCTCCTGATGGGCTGGACCCGTGACGAACACCGCCTCTGGCTCGTTCCCGGCGGTCTCCAGGAACGCGTCGACCGCCTCGGCGCGGTCGCCCTGGCCGGCGCGCGCGCCCGCTGCCGCTGCGGCCCCGAGCTGCCCCGCGGCTACCGCGACCTCCACCCCGGCAAGGGCACCGCCGACCTGGTCGGCCGGCTCGTCACCGACCACCTCCTGCGCGTCCCCCTGCACCGTGTGGCGGACGCCCGCCTCGACCAGGCCCGGTCCTACCTCTACGAGTTCGCCTGGCCCTCCGGCGTCCCCGCCCTCGGCTCCTGTCACGCCCTCGAACTCGGCTTCGTCTTCGACACCGGCGACACTCCGGCCTCCGCCAAGCTCGCCGGCGCTAGCCCCCCGCGCGACCTGGCCTTCGCCATGCACACCGCCTGGGTCCGCTTCGTGACGGACGGCACCCCCGGCTGGCCCGCCTGGGACCCCACCCACCCGGTCCGCGTCTTCGACGCCCCGGACGCCCCCGACGGCCCCCGGATGGTCCACGGACCCTACGACCCCGAACTCGCGCTCTGGGACGCGGACACGAGGCGCACCCGGCGGGTGCAGGGCGCGGGCACCTTCGTCACCTCCGGCGGAGGCCCGCTCCCTGCCCTGCGCCGCTTCCGGCGCAGTCCGTGACGACTGGCCCTAGGACCCTGCGCCGGGCGCGGCGGTGCCGTCGCCCGCGGGCGTGCGGGGCTTGGTGTGCAGGACCTCGCGGGCCTGCTCCGCGGCGCGGACGGTGCTCTCGCTGACGAAGTCGAGGAAGCGGGCGACGTTCTCCAGACGGGTGGCCGCGGGCGTGCCGGTGCCGAGGACTCCGACGCCCTGACGGGCGGTCTCGACGATCCGGGCGATGGCGCGGGCGCTGGCGATCATCGACTGGTACCAGACGTCGTCGTCGACGACATAGCGCTCGCGGCGCCGCTCGCCCTGCTCACGGCGGACCATCCCCTGGCCGTCGAGGAACGTGATCGCCTTGGAGATGGACGCGGGGCTGACCTGGAGGCGCTGGGCCAGCTCGGACGCGGTGAGGCTGCCGCTGTCGGTGAGGGTGAGGCAGGCCATCACCCGGGCCATCATCGTGGGCATGCCCGAGGCCGTCATGACGGTCGTGAACATCTCCTCGTACTCGCGTACGGCCTCGGGGTCGCGCCCATGGGCCTGTGCGGGCGCCTGTGCCGCGAGGGGTGTGGTCCGGCGACGGCGGTGGGCGCGGCGTTCGGTCGCGCGATGGGCCAGCTCGGCGCGGTAGCCGGCGGGGCCGCCGTTGCGCGTCACCTCGCGGGTGACCGTCGAGGTCGGACGGTCGAGCCGTCTGGCGATCTCCGCGTAGGCCAGTCCGTCGGCCAGCCCCAGCGCGATCTGCCGGCGTTCCTGCTGAGTGAGCCTGCCTCCCGGCATCGCTGTCTCCCTTGTGCTCCGTGGTGTGCCCACCCTAGCGTTCACTCCTACTTCATTGCAACGAAAGGGCGAAGGTCGTTGCGTTAAATTCAGGAACGTTGCAACGATTTAGAGGCTCTGAGCTGCAATTACTGCACTTCTATGCAACAAGTATGTTGCCGACTCTTTGAACGCAACGTAGCTTTTCCATTGTCAGAAACACAGACGTGAGGGAGAGAACGATGCAGACCTTCGACACCCCCGCCCCCATCTCCGCGGTCCTGAACATCCCGGCCGGCCGCGTGCGGTTCATCGCCGCCGACCGGGCCGACACCACCGTCGAGGTCCGGCCCGGCAACGCCACCAGGCGGCGTGACGTCGAGGCCGCCGAGCGGACCACGGTCGACTTCCGCGACGGGGAGCTGCGGATCGAGGCCCCCAAGGCGAAGAACGATCTCTTCGGACCCTCCGGCGCACTGGAGGTCACCGTCCAGCTGCCCGCGGGCTCCCGCGTCGAGGCCACGGCGGCCGCCGCCGAGTTCCGCGGCGTCGGACGGCTCGGCGACGTCTCCATCGACGGCGCGCACGGCTCGGTCAAGCTCGACGAGACCGCGAGCGCCCATCTGGTCCTGCTGGCCGGCGACGCCCTGGTCGGCCGCCTGGACGGCCCCGCCGACATCACCAGCGGCAAGGGCGACCTGCGCGTCACCGAGGCCACCGGTGGCACCGTCACCCTGCGCACCGGGCACGGTGAGATCTCCGTCGGCGCCGCCGCCGGGATCTCGGCCTCACTGGACGCCTCCACCTCCCACGGCCGGATCCGCAACGCGCTCAGGAACGGCGACGGCGCCGCCGCCCGGCTCGACATCCACGCGACCACCGGCTACGGCGACATCACCGCCCGCAGCCTCTGACCCCCGGCCTGCGACCCGCAGCCCTCGAAGGAGCGAACCACCATGACCGACCCGGCCATCGCGGCGTACGGGCTGCGCAAGTCCTACGGCGACAGGACCGTCCTCGACGGCATCGACCTGACCGTCCCCGAAGGGACGATCTTCTCCCTGCTCGGCCCGAACGGTGCCGGCAAGACCACCGCCGTGAAGATCCTCTCCACCCTCGTCTCCCCCGACCCCGGATCCGGCGCGATCCGGATCGGCGGCCACGACCTCGCGGTGGACCCGCACGCGGCCCGTGCCGCGATCGGTGTCACCGGGCAGTTCTCCGCCGTCGACGGCCTGATCACCGGCGAGGAGAACATGCTCCTCATGGCCGACCTGCACCACCTGCCCAGGAGCGAGGGACGCCGTGTCGCCGCCGAGCTCCTGGAACGCTTCGACCTCACCGAAGCCGCGAGGAAACCCGCCTCCACCTACTCCGGCGGCATGAAACGCCGCCTCGACATCGCCATGACCCTCGTCGGCGACCCGCGCATCATCTTCCTCGACGAACCCACCACCGGCCTCGACCCCCGCTCCCGCCACACCATGTGGCAGATCATCCGCGAACTCGTCACCACCGGTGTCACCGTCCTGCTCACCACCCAGTACCTGGAGGAGGCCGACCAGCTCGCCGACCGCATCGCCGTCCTGCACGACGCAAAGATCGCCGCCGAAGGCACCCCCGAGGAACTCAAACGCCTCGTCCCCGGCGGACACGTCCGCCTCCGCTTCACCGACCCCGCCGCCCACCGCTCCGCCGCCACCGCCCTGCCCGGGACCACCCGCGACGACGACAACCTCGCCCTCCACCTCCCCAGCGGCGGCACCCCACGCGAACTGCGCGCCGTCCTCGACCAGCTGGACTCCGCCGGCATCGACGCCGACGAACTCACCGTCCACACCCCCGACCTCGACGACGTCTTCTTCGCCCTCACCGGCCCGGCCGCCGTCCCCACCCAGCCCGACCACCAGTCCGAGGAGACCGTCCGATGAGCGCCCCCGCCGTCCCCGCCCGACCGGCCCGCTTCTCCCTGGCCGTCCGCGACTCGTCCACGATGCTGCGCCGCAACCTCCTGCACGTGCGCCGCTACCCCTCCCTCACCCTGAACCTGCTGCTCACGCCGATCATGCTGCTCCTGCTCTTCGTCTACATCTTCGGCGACGTGATGAGCGCCGGCATCGGCGGCAGCGACCGCTCCGACTACATCGCCTACATCGTCCCCGGCATCCTGATGATGACCATCGGCGGCACCGTCGTCGGGACCGCGGTGTCCGTGGCGACCGACATGAACGAGGGCATCATCGCCCGCTTCCGCACCATGGCGATCCACCGCGGCTCCGTCCTCGTCGGACACGTCGTCGGCAGCGTGCTGCAATGTGTGGCCAGCGTGGTCCTCGTCGGCGCGGTCGCCGTGGCCATCGGCTTCCGGTCCGTCGACGCCACGGCGCTGGAGTGGCTGGCGGCGTTCGGTCTGCTCGCGCTGTTCTCGCTGGCCCTCACCTGGATCGCGGTCGGCATGGGGCTGGTCAGCCCGAACGCCGAGGCCGCCGCCAACAGCGCTCAGCCGCTGATCCTCCTGCCCCTCATCTCCAGTGCCTTCATCCCGGCCGACACCATGCCCGGCTGGTTCCGGCCGATCGCCGAGTACCAGCCCTTCACCCCGGCCATCGAGACCCTGCGCGGCCTGCTCCTCGGCACCGGGATCGGCCACAACGGCTGGCTCGCCCTCGCCTGGAGCCTCGGCCTCGCCGCACTCGGCTACTTCTGGGCCACCGCAAGGTTCAACAGCGACCCGAAGTGACGCGACGGCCGGCGCGAACGCCGCCCTTGACGCCCCGTTGCCCCGCACCCCACAAGGGGTGCGGGGCAACGGGGCGTCCGGACGGACTCCTCAGCCCAGGGTCCGCGCGATCGCCGAGACGGCCTCGGGGCCCACCCGGCAGCATCCGCCGATGAGCCGGGCCCCGGCCTTCCGCCACCCCTGCACCTGCTCGGTGGTGAACGTGGACCGCCCGGTCCAGGACCGGGCCGACGCGTCCCAGGTCTCGCCGCTGTTCGGATACACCACGACCGGTTTGCCGGTGACCCGGACGGCCGTCTCGATCGCGCCGTCCACGTCCTCGGACGCGCAGCAGTTCACCCCGACCGCGACGACCTCCGCCGCGTCGGCGGCGAGCGCGAAGGCATCCTCCAGCGGTTGCCCGGCACGGGTGCGGTCTCCGGCGACCGTGTACGACAGCCAGGCGGGCACGTCCAGACCGCGCACCGCCCGCAGCAGCGCCTCGGCCTCGTCGGTGTCCGGGATCGTCTCCAGGGCCAGCACGTCGGGCCGGGCGGCGGCCAGCACCTCCAGACGGGGCCGGTGGAACCGTTCCAGCTCGGCCACGTCCAGCCCGTACCGGCCCCGGTACTCGGAGCCGTCGGCGAGCATGGCCCCGTAGGGGCCGACCGAGGCGGCCACCAGCAGCGGGCGGGTGCCGCCGCGTGTCCCGGCCCGCGCCGCCGCGTCCGCGGCCAGCCCGATGCTCAGGGACATGAGTTCGGCCGCCCGGTCGCCGTCGATCCCGCGCTTGGCGAAGCCCTCGAAGGTGGCCTGGTAGCTGGCGGTGATCGCCACGTTCGCGCCCGCCTCGAAGTACGCGAGGTGGGCCTCGGTGATCGCCTCCGGGCGCTCCGCGAGCAGCCGCGCGGACCACAGCTCGTCGCTCAGGTCGTGCCCGGCCGACTCCAGCTGGTTGGACATACCGCCGTCGAGAACGAGGACGTCGGCGGCCAGGGCCGCGGCGAAGGGGCCGGACGGAGGGCCGGGGACGGGGGAGGGGCTGCCGGGTGCGTTGCTGGTCATGCCGACGACGGTAACCGAGCCGCGGGGGCGGACCCACCCCCGATGTGTCCATTCCATGAACAGATCGCCCACCATGTGGAACACGGCGGTACGATCGCGCCCTCCCCTTCCCCGCTCATCCCCCGGGAACCGCCATGACCACCACCAGTACCCCCGAGGCCACCGAGCCCGAACCGGCCCCGGCCGGCGACACCGAGGCGACCCCGGCCTCCGGGCCGGGCACGGGCGAGGCCGCACCGGGCCGGAAGTTCGGCGTCGTGGCGGCCACCGCCCTCGTGATGGGCAACATCATCGGCGGCGGCATCTTCACGCTCCCCGCCGCCGTCGCCCCGTACGGCACGGTCAGCCTGCTCGCCTTCGGCATCCTCTCCGTGGCCGCCGTCCTGCTGGCGCTGCTGTTCGGGAAGCTGGCCAGGCGCAGCCCGGTCACCGGTGGCCTCTACGTCTACCCGCGCGACGCCTTCGGCCCCTTCGCGGGCTTCCTGTCGGCCTGGTCGTACTGGACGATGTGCTGGGTCAGCATCGCCGCGCTGGCCGTCGGCGTCGTCGGCTACGTCGACGTGCTGATACCCCTCGGCGACAGCAGGGCGGTCCTGGCGCTGGTGGCGCTGGCCGCCCTGTGGCTGCCCGCCGCCGCGAACTTCGCGGGCACCCGCTACGTGGGCGCCGTGCAGGTCGTCTCCACCGTGCTGAAGTTCGTACCGCTGTTGCTGGTGGCCACCATCGGCCTGTTCTTCGTCGACGCCGACAACTACGGCCCCTTCAACGCCTCCGGCGAGAGCGCGCCCGGCGCGGTCGCCGCCGCCGCCGCGCTCCTCCTCTACAGCTTCCTGGGTGTCGAGTCGGCCGCCGTCAGCGCGGGCGAGGTCAAGGACCCCGAGCGCACCGTGGGCCGCGCCAGTGTCCTCGGCACGCTCGCCTCCGCGCTGGTCTACATCCTCGGCACGGTGGCCGTGTTCGGCCTGGTCCCGCACAAGGAACTGGTGGACTCCGGGGCCCCCTTCGCCGACGCCGTGAACGCGATGGCAGGCGGCAGCTGGGGCGGCACGGTGATCGCGCTGGTCGCCGTCGCCTCGATCGTCGGCTGCCTCAACGGCTGGGTCCTGCTCAGCGCCCAGATGCCGTACGCCGCCGCCCGAGACGGCCTGTTCCCCCAGCGCTTCGCCCGGGTCGGCAAGGGCGGAGTGCCCGGCTTCGGCGTCCTCGCCACCGCCGTCCTCGGCACGCTGCTCATCGTGATCAACTACGCGGACGACCCGGACACCGCCTTCCGCGTCCTGGTCCTCATCACCACGTTCACCGGCTGCGTCCCGTATCTGCTGTCCGCCGCCGCCCAGCTGTACTGGCTGGCCAGGGGCACCCGCGAGCGGGTCCGCCCGGCCGGACTGGTCCGCGACCTGATCGTCGCCGCCCTCTCCTTCGCCTTCTCCTTCTGGCTGATCGCCGGCGCCGGCTACGCGGCCGTCTACCAGGGCGCCCTGTTCCTGTTCGCGGGCATCCCGGTGTACGTGTGGCTGCGGGGGCGGCAGGAGGGGGCCGAGGAGACGGGCGCCGAGAGTGCGCCCGAGGGCGGGGCGGAGGCGGTCGCCGAGGCCCGGGCCTGAGCCGCGGGCCACGAGCGCACCGCGGCACCGCGGGCCGCCTGCCCCCGCCACCCCGGCCCCGCGCGTCTCAGCCCGCGGCCGCGTGCCGGCCGCCGCGCTTGCGGCGGTTGTTCCCGCGACGGCGGGCCACGGGCACCAACAGCCCGGAGAGGCCGCCGAGGGCGAGCACGTACGGCCACCAGCGGAGTCCGGTGTCGGCGGACGCGCTCAGGGCGCGCGTACGGGTCTCGCCGGCACCGGCACCCGCGGTGGTCCCGGCCGACGGCGCCCGGTGCGCCTTCACCCTGGTCAGAACGACGTCGTTGCCGTCACCGCCCCGGTAGGAGATCCGGTACGTGTGGTCGGCCGGCCTCACCTCGGCGCCCTCGGGGAGCCCGGTGAACGTACCGGTGGTCCGGCCCTTGCCCCGGTGGTCGATCACGGTGACCCGCGCGTCGGGGCGGCCGTCGGAGGTCAGCGCCGCGAGATCCAGTCCACCGGCGAGCCGGGCCGCCCCGTTCACCCTCAACGGCCGTTCGCGCAGCACCAGTTCGCCCTTCGCGGTCTGGGTGTAGCCGCCGGTCACCGTGAGACCGGCCACGACCACGCCCGCGTTGGTCACCGCGCCCTTCACCGTGCCCCTGCCGGACAGTGACCTGGTCACCCTCAGCCCCGCCGTGCCCACGTCGAGCGTCGCCCCCGCGGTGGTGAGCCGAATGGTCCTGCTCCGGCCGAGCGTCGCTCCGTCCCGGAGTGCCAGCGTGCCCTTCGTGACGGTCGTCGCTCCGGTGTAGGTCACCTCGCCGCCGGTCAGGGTCGTGGTGGCCGTGCCCGACTGGGTGAGCGAGCCGCTGCCGCCGACCCGCGGCAGTGTCACCGGCTTCGAGACGTTCCGGATGATCAGCGAACCGTTGTCGACCACCCTGTGGAGGCCGCCCCTGGTGTACAGGCCGCCGTCGCCGCCGGGCCGGCCGCTGCCCAGCCGCAGCACCGCGCCCTTCTCGATGGTCGTCGACCCGTCGTAGTACTGGACGGCGGCGAAGGTGACGTCATTGCCCCGGGTCCCCGCGATGACGACGTCCCCGGCGCCGGGCGCGGAGAGCGTGTCGTGGAAGCGGCCCCCGCCGATGGGGGCGCCCAGGGTGACCGGCCCGTTGTAGTCGAAGGTGAGCAGGGAACGCGACCGGGCCGCCAGCAGGTTGATGTAGACCGTCTCGGCGGTGCCCGGCATGAAGATCTTGCTCGTCGTTCCGTCGCCCCACTGACGTTCGCGCCCTTGATGTTGGTGCCGCGCTTGTTCACGTTCTTGCGCGCGGGCGTCCAGTTCAGGGCGGGGTCGCTGAGCGAGGGGTCGGTGTCGCCGCCCCGGTCCGACCAGCTGTACTGGCCGGTGAGGATCACCTTGCCGCCGGGCCGGGACTGGACGTTGATGTCGCTGCCGTACTCGCGCTGGTAGAAGTCCATGCCCTGGGTGACGGTCCGGCCCAGCGGGGTGTCCACCGTCCAGGTGCCCTGGTTCAGGACCTTGCGCGCGTGCGGCAGCGAGGTCGCGAACTCCGGGCGCCCGGCGTTCACCTGCGTCCCGTTGTCGATGACCCCGGTGAAGGGGTGGGTACCCGACAGGTCCCAGGTCGCCCAGAGGAACCTCGGCTGGCTCACCAGTCCGGAGCCGCTGATGGTCCCCAGGTTGTACGCGACGTCCTTCAGGGCGAGCCGCAGGGTGCCGTCGACCCGGATGTTGTTCTGGTTGAGCCGGAACGCCGGGGTGCCGTACGGGTAGTGGCCGATCACCCCGGCCGGGCCGCTGTTCCCGTACTGCAGGGTCGCGCCCCGCTCGACGGTCACCGCCGGCGGGTCCGGGCGGGTGACGGTGACGTACGGGTGGTTGCCGCCGAGGATCCGCACACGCTGGCGCTGCCGGGACTTCGGCAGGGTGAAGTCGCTGTCCCTGGTGAGGACCAGCGTCCCGGTGCCGCGCACGGTGAGTGTGCCGGTACCGCTGAACACCCCGTCGTACGTGGTCGTCCCCGGCGGCACGGTCACCACCGTGTCCCCGGTGAGTGTGACGTTCCGCCCCGCCAGTACGTCGGGGGTCGCGTCGCGGGGGCCGGCGGCGGACGCGGTGGGGGTGCCGAGCAGCAGGGCGGTGACCGCCAGGGCTCCGGCGGCGGCCGCTGTCTTGTGGGTTTGGCTGTGCACGGCATCGGAGACGGTCCGGGGCTCCCACCGATAACAGAAACTTCGCGGGGTCCGGGTTTCTCCCCATCGGTCGTTCCTGTGAGCTTGTGTTCGTCTCGCCCGACCCGTTGACCTGGACGTAACACGCCCTTACCTTTTCGCCGTTCGCCATGACCGATCTTGTGCGAAATGTCGAACGATTCTGTTTTCTTTTGTCTCCCCCCACCGTGCAGCACACTGCAGAGAGGCAGACCGCGTGAGCCGCGACCACGAACTCCCCCACCACTCCCATCGAAGGCTGCTCCTGAAGGGAGCCCTGGCCGCCGGCGCCCTCACCGCGCTGCCCCCCGCCGCCGCCCACGCGTCCCCCGGCCGGCCCGCCTACCTCAATCCGCTCGTCCGCAACCGCGCCGACCCGCACATCAACCGGCACACCGACGGCTTCTACTACTTCACCGCGACCGCACCCGAGTACGACCGGATCATCCTGCGCCGGTCCCGCACCCTGCGCGGGCTGTCGACCGCCGCCGAGTCCGTGATCTGGCGCAAGCACGCCACGGGCGTGATGGGCGCGCACATCTGGGCGCCCGAGATCCACCGCATCGACGGCAGGTGGTACATCTACTTCGCCTCCGCGCCCGCCGAGGACATCTGGGCCATCCGTATCTGGGTGCTGGAGAACTCCCACCCCGACCCCTTCAAGGGGACGTGGGTCGAGCGCGGTCAGCTGAAGACCGCCTGGGAGACCTTCTCCCTGGACGCCACCACCTTCACCCACCGTGGCTCCCGCTACCTCGCGTGGGCACAGCACGAGCCCGGGATGAACAACAACACCGCCGTCTGGCTCTCGAAGATGGCCGATCCGCTGACCCTGACGGGTCCTCAGGTGCGGCTGACGACGCCGGAGTTGGACTGGGAGGTCATCGGCTTCAAGGTCAACGAGGGTCCTTCGGTCATCAAACGCAACGGCCGTCTCTTCATGACCTACTCGGCCAGCGCGACCGACTTCAACTACTGCATGGGCCTGCTGACCGTCGACGCGGACGCCGATCTCATGGACCCGGCCAACTGGTCCAAGTCCCCGACCCCCGTCTTCACCAGCAACGACACCACCAAGCAGTACGGGCCGGGCCACAACAGCTTCACCGTCGCCGAGGACGGCCGCACCGACGTCCTCGTCTACCACGCCCGCCAGTACAAGGACATCGTCGGTGACCCGCTCAACGACCCCAACCGGCACACCCGTGTCCAACGCCTGGGCTGGAAGCCCGACGGCACCCCCGACTTCGGAGTCCCCGTAGCCGACACGACCATCCCGAACACCCGGTAAGGAGAGCTGACATGAGACGTGTGTACGCGACGCTCCTCGCGCTCTGTCTGGCGCTGGCCGGCGCCCTCGTCACCGCCGGCCCCGCCCAGGCGGCGCCGCAGACCGTCCCCAACGGCACCCAGTTCAAGGACACGTCGGGCAACCCCCTGCACGCCCACGGCGGCGGTGTCCTCAAGGTCGGCGCCTACTACTACTGGTTCGGCGAGAACCGCAACGCCGACAACACCTTCAGGTACGTGTCGGCGTACCGCTCCACGGACCTGAAGAACTGGGAGTTCCGCAACAACGTCCTGACCGAGGCCACCGACCCGGAGCTGGCGACCGCCAACATCGAGCGGCCCAAGGTCATGTACAACGCGGCCACCGGCAAGTTCGTCATGTGGATGCACAAGGAGAACGGCACCGACTACAGCGAGGCCCGCGCGGCCGTCGCCGTCTCCGACACCGTCGACGGCAACTACACCTGGCGGGGCAGCTTCCGGCCGCTCGGCCGGCACATGTCCCGTGACATCACCACCTTCGTGGACACCGACGGCACCGGCTACATGATCTCGGCGGCCCGCGAGAACTACGACCTGCAGATCTACCGGCTCACCGCCGACTACACCGGTATCGCCGCCCTCGTCGCCGACCCCTGGCACGGCGGCCACCGTGAGGCACCGGCCCTGTTCAAGCGGGGCGGCGTCTACTTCATGCTGACTTCGGGCGCCACCGGCTGGAACCCCAACCAGCAGCAGTACGCCACCGCCACCAGCATCGCGGGCCCCTGGACGGCCATGACCAACGTCGGCGACGCCACGGCCTTCGGCTCGCAGACCACGTACGTCCTGCCCGTGCAGGGCACCTCGACCACCTCGTACCTCTATCTCGGCGACCGCTGGGGCAACTCCTTCGGCGGCACGGTCAACGACTCCCGCTACGTCTGGCTGCCGCTGACCTTCCCGACCTCCACCACGATGTCCCTGTCCTGGACCCCGGAGCTGACGGTCGACACCGCCACCGGCACGGTGTCCGGCACCGGTGCCACCTACAACACCCTGATCGCCCGGCACTCCGGCAAGTGCGCCGATGTCACGAGTCAGTCGCTGTGGGCGGGGGCCCAGATCAAGCAGTGGACCTGCAACGGCGGCGGCAACCAGAAGTACTGGTTCAAGTCCGTCGGCGGCGGCTACTACCAGCTGGCGACCCGTCACAGCTCGCTGTGCGTCCAGGAGAACGCCACCACGGTCACCCAGGAGAACTGCGACTCCTCCTCCACCGCCCAGCAGTGGTCGCTCACCACCTCGGGCAGCTACGTCAAGGTCGTCTCCCGCGCGAGCGGCGAGTGCCTGGACGTGAACGGCGCGTCCACCGCCGACTCGGCCGCCGTCATCACGTACACGTGCGGCAGCGGGACGAATCAGCAGTGGACGCGCGGTACATGACCGATCCTCAGTTCAGGAGATCGATCGCGTCGACCGACGTTCCCGCGCTGAGATAGGACGTCGACCCCGATCCGCTCACCACGTTGATCCGCAGCACGTTGTACTGACTCGTGTCGGCCAGCCAGGCCGACGCCGGGACGCTGTAGGTGAACGTGTGGTTGTTGCCCCGGTAGGACCCGTTCGTCAGCGACCGGGTGTTCGGCTGGGTGGGCGGGGAGGGGATCGCCGAGGTCCATCTGTCGTTGACGACGACCTGCGGCCGGCCGTTGGCGTAGGCCGTCGTCACCCCGATGCGCAGGGTGTGGGCGGCGGCGGCCTGCGCGGCCGTCAGCCTGAAGTACACGAGGAGACCGCTGTTCACGTCCTTCCAGAGGTAGCAGGGGAAGCCCGAGGTCTCGGTGCCGCTGCCGATGACCACGTTGCCGGTCCAGGCGGCGGCCCGGACGTCCGACGGATGCGCGTACGTCATCAGCTCGGCGTTCTTGAAGCCGCCGGGCGTGCCGTTCCAGTCGTTGATCCGCCAGATCGCGCCCGCGTTGGACGGGTCGTTCGAGGAGGGGATCGCGATCGAGTTCAGCGTCGTCGTACCGCCCGCGGTGACCGTCACCGAGGTGGTGTACACCGCCAGCTCACCCTTGAAGACCGTCAGCGTGTACGTCCCCGGCAGCACCCCGGAGACGGCCCAGTAGCCGTCCGACGCCCGCGCCGAACCCCAGTACTGGGCCGCCGGGTTGGCGAGCCCCACCGTGTACGCGTACGCCGTGTTCCGGCCGGTGATGCCGACGCCCGCAACTCGGCCCCGCCCGCTCGCGGGGACGTATCCGGACAGGCCGAGCGAGTCGGCCCACGGGGTGGCCAGGGTGCCCGGGAACAGCGACGAGGAGGGCGCCCCGCCGTCCGTGAAGGCGATGACGTACGGGCCCTGAAGGCCGAACCGCTGCTCCTCCGTCTGGTTCTGGCCGTAGTACAGGATCTCGTAGAGGCCGCCGCCGTCCGCGCTCTGGTGGCGCAGCAGGGAGCGGTAGAAGGGGCCGCCGGAGGCCTTCTCGTGGTTGCTGCGGACCACCCACAGACCGACGCCGTTCGCCGACCAGCCGACGTAGTCGTAGTCCATGACCCGCAGTCTGGAGAAGTGCTTCGAGCGGGTCTGGCCGTCGGACTTCCTGAACACGTCCGAGGCCTCGATGGTGGTGGGTGCGTAGGTGTAGGAGTCGGGCTGGTCGTTGAGGAACAGGCCCGCCTTCACCCGCACGATGAAGCGGGTCGCGGACACCGAGGTGTCGGCCTTGTTGGTCCACAGGTAGACGTTGTTCTCGCCGCTGCGGGCCGCGTAGTAGTGCCTCAGCGTGCCGTGGGCGACGGAGACGAGGATCGTCGAGCCGGACTGCCTGACGGTGACGGTGGAGGCGCCGAGACCGGACTCGATGTGCGAGTTCATGCCGCCGTAGCCCTGGTACTCCGTGCCCCGGTAGACGAGCGAGGCGAGGTCGCCGTTGCTCTTGCGGACCTTGAACACGAGGTTCGCGCCGGTGTCGATCACATAGTGGGTGCCGTCGTCGGTGTAACCGAAGGCCGCGGCCCGGGCGGTGCCGGACAGGGGTCCGGCGAGCGCGGCACCGGCGGCCGTGGCGGCGGCCCCGACGACGAACGCGCGCCGGCCGGGGCCATGCGCGGAGCGGGAGGCGGTCGGCGGTCCGCCGGTGGCTTCGTCCGAGACCTCGGCCGAAGCCACCGACGAGAT